>JAYVIT010000153.1:0-6213 GCA_043769965.1 Saprospiraceae bacterium | reverse complement strand
TTACCTCCTACATTTTATGTGACACCAATCAGTCCGGTCACATTTGGCTCTCTAGGCAGAACTTCCGTATTTAGTTCTATAAATTTGGCAGGTACTGGCACCACAAAAGCAATTGTGGCTCCTGGTGCATCTGTTACACTTTCGTTTAGCAGAGTAACAACTGTAATTGGCGGTTGTGGCGGATGCTGTGGCTGTATTACTCAACATTATGTGGGAATGAATAATGGAACTGGTACTGTATTTTCTCAGTGTTTATTCAGCACAACTGGAGGATCTTCTGGATCTCATTCCTTTTCATTTACTGCACCTACTGTACGAGGAATATATTATATTAATCCTACGGCAACCTGGTGGTTTTCTTGCAACCAATTTGGTACTCCAGGATATTCTCCTACTCCGGCAAATCCAATTGCTGTATTAATCGTGGGAGGAAATATGAATGGATGCATCAATGACTTTACAGTAACAACTCCGACAAATGTATGTACTGCTGTTGTCAATTTTTATGGCTTAGGCGCATACGATCCTTGTGAAAGTGCTACACTTGCACAGACTACCGGCTTACCTTCTGGTGCAGCTTATCCAATCGGAGTTACAACCAATACTTTTGAAGCTACTGATGCTTCAGGCAATAAATCAACTTGCATATTTAATGTAACCGTGAATCCTTGGAAATGTGGTTTACCTATACAAGTTTATCACATCGATACTACTGCTACCGAAGCCAAAGTAAAATGGAAAGCAGGTTCTGGTTGTGCAGCTAGTACATATGAGTTAAGGATTAGAAGAGAGCTATCACCTGGTGTTTGGGCGGCTTGGTCTGGTTGGGTCACTTCCAGTGGTCCTGCCGGTCCTCCTACCTGGACACATCAATATACCGGTTTGATTCCTAGTTCTTTTTATAATTATCAAATCAGAAGCAAATGTGGTGGAGTTTTTACACCTGCTATTAATGATTGGTTCTTTACATTAGGCGCACCTCCACCATTGAAAAAAGCAGATGGTATAGTTAGCAAATATGATATTGAACAATTGCAAGTTGAAAACAACAGCTCAGATTATCTTCCAGCTAATTTGGTTATTGTACCAAATCCAGCAAAAGATTTTACAACGATTTTAATTGAAGGATTTAGCACCAGCGAAAAAACAGTTACCCTGTTTGATCTTTATGGTAAATTAATCTTCAATGTAAAAGCAGGAGTTAATGACAATTTATTGGAATTGGAATTAGCTACACTTAATGTACATACCGGTGTGTATCTGGTTAGAGTAAGCGATGGCAAAAAACAAAAGACCACTCAGCTGATGATTGAAAGATAATAAAATGAAAGCCTGCCTGCAGCAGGCAGGAATAAAGGAATTAAAAATTAATTCTTGTTCTTTCATAAAGAATAAAAATAAAAAGGGATCAAATTGATCCCTTTTTATTTTTATGGAATTTAAAATAATATTGCAATCTCAAAAAGCACCCTGACTTTAGTCAGCAGAATAAATACACTATGAATTGGGAACAATAAAAATTCAATCAGAATATGCCTACTATCAATTACAATTGACTTTAGTCAATTGTGAGAATAAAAGGAATACCCAAAATAGTAACCTCCATGACATCAATCCACCTTTGTAAACCACATGACAAAAATCACCCCAATCCATATGCAAAGTCATTTTTTATAGTTGCATCCCATTGCACTTTTGAAAATAATTCAATCCCAACTGTATTATTGGGACAACAATTAAACCTTCCTACGGTATGCAGGCAATCCAACAATTAAGCAATTAAACCTTCCTACGGCAGGCAGGCAATCCAACAATTAAACACACGAATATGAAAAATCCATTGACACTTTTTTCACTTCTGTTTATTCTATTTTTTGCAAATTCTTGCTCAAAAGACGAATCCTCATCCAATTCACTGGGAGGTGATACTAATATCGCTTTGACTGTACCGGCTAGTGAAACCACCATTTATGGAGAATACGGCTCAACCACTATTTCAGGCGCAACGATGACTGTTAAGTCCAGGGATAATGGGATTGTGACTTATGAAGCCCAGGTCGATTTAAACCAGTTTCCGGATTCACTAAAGTTAAAAGCAGTAACTACTTTGACTCAACTTGCCGTGTATTATAAATTTGATACTGCTTTTACTTTGACTCCCGATAATAAACTGAAATTTGAATTCAAACTGAAAGTAACCTCAGAAGGTTACGCTGATTATTTTGCAGAAGGCAAGGAATGGGTGATTGGTAAATACGCTGATGGTGTTGGTACAAATTACACAGTAAAAAACGATAAAGGGGAAACGCTAACCAGAACAATAACTGAAAAAACAGAAGTTGATGAATGGCCTTTCGGATTCTTTCTGATAAAAACATCTAAAATCGAGCAATTAACCCCTGCTGATGATCCGGTTATTGAAAAAGTCATCTATCGTATCAACCATCGATTCGGATTAGTATACATTGAATACCAACTAAAAGATGGAACGACATTGAAGCTCGATGTATGGGCGCTGTTTGTTTAAATTAAGGGAACCTCTAAAAACCGCTTTTACTTCGTTATGCAATTTTTTTAAACTCTTCATTTACAGCAGTAAAATCATCGTTTAAAAAAATCGCATGCCTCGTCTAAACGATTTTTAGAGATTCCCTTCAATATTATGGAAGCGTAGCGAACATCCCGTAAACTTGTGGGACGAATTAAAAGTGTTGATAGTTTTCAGCTGCGAATTAATGCAATAATAGAAGCCATATTAATAACTATTGTTTCAAAAAATTATGATTATTGAATTATAGTATTTTTTTTTAACTGCTAACTGCCAACTGTTTCACATTTTCGCATTCTGCTCGGAGTGTTTTACAATTTCATATAATTCCAGTGAACGGGCTTTATAACGGTTGGCAAATTCTTTTTCGTTGGATATTTCAAATACCTGCGATTGTATTTCATAGTGTCTGGCCATATAGCGTACTATGCTCACATCGGTAACAAATGTCAACATTTCATTTGTAGATAATCCTTTTACAAAATCGGGTTCGAAGCGTTTCATAAATTCCAGATGTAACTTACTGAGGCCTTTCCAGTCTTTTTTTGCATCCAGAACTTCAATCTTTGGAATATAATATTTGTCATACACCGTGATCATATCCGCGGATCGCAATTGTGTGCGAAAGCTGATATTTCTATAGTATAGAAAGTATCCAATTACCAGTGCTATTGCAATTTTGATCAATCCGGATTTTTTATCTTTAAAGGCAGTAAAGCACTCAACTATAGCATAGGCTACAAATGGAATGAGTAAAGCAGCTAAAGGCGTACGGAGTCGTCCTGAAACATAGAAGCCTAGCAAGATGGAGACTTGCAATAAAATGGAAATATAAAATCCCCACAATTTTTTGCGCTGATGAATGGTAAAAATAATTCCAACCAAACCAAACGCTGCAAGCACACTAAATTTGATTGGAGTATAATTCAAAATGGATACTTGTGATTTATAGAAATAATAATTTTCATTACTTGAAAATTCAACACCCATAAATATGGAAACGAGTTTCACCCAGATATTCGAAAGAAAAGAAGATATAGAAGGATGTGATTTTAATGCATCAATTACTACTGGAAGGAATTGACCATTATTGCGTCCCATTATTTCAGCGCATTTTTCTTTTTCAGGATACCAATTATTTATAGTGTTTGTTTGATACACATTGGCAGCTAAAAAAGTAATTGCACCAACACTGGAGCTGCTCATCAGTGGTGCACCAACAATACCATTTCGGATCATTACAGGAGAAAAAATAAGTATGAATCCAATTAATGCAGCAAGTACATTTTTACTAAGCAATGAAAGTTGTTTGCGTTCCTGGATTCCATATATTATTAATATTCCAATAAAAAATAAAGAGATCGTTGACTGCATTAAAAAGCCAAGGCCAATTGTAAGGCCAGCAATAAAAAAAGATTGCCAATTTCGTTTATCGATCGCGCGATCAAAGGTCCAGATATTTACTAAGGTAAAAAATACGGTCCAGGTGGTCCTAAGCAAAACAATTTCCTGAAATAATATTATTCCGCAAAGCAGATATAGTATTCCGGCAATCAATGCAACAGGATGTCCGAAATGCTTTTGTGTAATTTTCCACAATAATAATCCACTTAAAATTCCAATGAAGCATTGTAATAATAACATCCAGTAAACTCCATTTCCGGTAATTTTATAAAGCAATGCCAGTAAGTATGGATATAATGGTTCCTGGTGAAACGTATTGCCGCCGTACCATTCATTCCACAATACTTTGCCGGCAACAAATGTGCTGTCGCGATTTGGATTAGCAGATAAAATTTGTTGTTCTTTCTCAGGATGCTTTTGAAAATAATATTCGGCAAACTCCTTGTGCCAGGAATGATAAGGATGATATGCTTCTCTGCCAAGTACATCTCCTGATGCTATGCGTTTTGCCCAGTCATCAAAAAAGCGATTGTCCGAATCATCCCATAAATACAATACCTGAATCGGTTCATTGACTACTTCATTAACAAGGGAGATTCTCGTCACAAGCCATGCCACAACGAGTATCGATATTATCCAGATCGATTTTTTTTGCAGCCACGGATCAATGCTCCCAAGTCCAGATCGGATAGAAGGGTTTAAAGCCTCAACAGAAGGTGATGATACTTTTGATTTTGGAGCATTCCTTTGTTTCGAACTCATATTTTGAATTAATACGATAAAGATAAAAAAAGGCTCATGCAATTCTGCTGCACAAGTTCCGGTTAAGGGCTGTATTGCATTAAACTATTTGACAGTTTTTCTATATTATGAATTATGCAGAAGTTATACCCTTTCTTTTGAATGATTTTTTACTTAATAAAAAAAAATAATCAACCTTAACTAAACAAATTATCTATAAATTCTTTAATTCCAATTGCCAATTGCCTTCTTCCTTATAGTCTTCTACACCGTTAATGTTATTGAATTTAATTTATCAACAAGTTTATCTATTGCTTTCATTACTTTTTCTGTTTGATCTTCAGAAGCCTTTTTAGAACCTGAAACATACTGGCGTAACAAGCCTGGGTTTATCTCACCTAATTTCGCAAGTTGTGAGATGTTGATTTCCGGTACTAACTCAAACACAGATCCAAGGTTTACTTCAAATTTTAATTCATATTCACCTTTCAGCTTGTTTTTTAATTCAGCATCTTCCTTAATCATCATTTTTAAATTCTTTTCTAAATTCAACTTTACTTCTTGATAGGTTTTACCACCGGCAACGCAACCATCAACTTGTTTGATAAATGCGAAAAATGCATCTTCATTTCGTTCTATAATTGCTGTTAATTTTTTCATCTTTAAATCTTTCTCCAAGCCGCTTTCGCGGTTCCCTCACTCAAAGCACTGTCGTGCTTTGTCCACCTTCGGTGGAATCGTTCGGTCATCTTGAATTTCATGATGCTTGTATATTTTATGACTCCCATTCATTCGATCAAAATGCCAACCCTTTGAAAATACCAATTTTTCAAGTTCTCTAGCATTCATTGAACAAAAGTAGCATATTTGCTACTAATCGGAGTGATATTTTTTAAGCTTTAGGCTTTCGGCTATAGTTCTTTTACCTTTTGAGCGACTTTTCAATTTCCTAGTTTATGTAAAAGAAGTTATCCACCCTTCAAAGAATACATTTCCTAAGCTCGGCGTAGGCTTCACCTACGTCGTGGTGAACGGTAAACTCTGTTTGCCAAAATATGCTATGAAAATAGTATATCAATTGAATTCCGAATTTGCTTATCATAAATTGCAAATGGATTAATGGGAAAAATATCATAATCATGCAATTCATTAAAAAATGCAAAACGTAGTACGGATAATTTCATTTCGCCCCCACCTGCGGTCGGCAAGCTTACAGGGCTAGTTATAATTTGTTTCATTGAAGATGGGCGATGCTCCCGATATTCTCGGGACTAGACCATTTCGCCCCCATCTTCGATCGGCAAGCTTACAGGGCTTTGATCATATACAATTGCAGGACTGCGATGTACACAAATAATTTCATACCCGTAATTTCCAATTTCCTATAGCGTGTATAACAAATTGCACTATTTACTCATCCATTTTTTCAAGATTCCTCTCCGCCAGCCGGCGGATCGGAATGACAGCATTCAAATAAAAAGAAGGAAGGGAAGTGAAAGACACTCCATGGCGTGTCTTTC
>JAYVIT010000152.1:0-8689 GCA_043769965.1 Saprospiraceae bacterium | reverse complement strand
AAATGGATGTGTTGCTACCACTCCTAATTGTTGAAAAGTGTATTCATCCGTTTCAATGTCAACGACAATTCCTTTTTCTATTTCTGCAATTTTGAACTTGGTAAGTTCTGATTCTTTAATTGGTGCATTGAATGGAACGACAATATTTTTATTTTGAATGAGTGCGAGGAGCAGTGCAATTGTATTGGGTGCAAAGTCTCCGGTCAACGAAATGACTTCGCCTTGTTTAATTTCATTTGAACGAATAAATTGATTTGCGATTTCAAATTTATCTATCAGTTCACTGAATGGAATAGTCCTGTTCTGCCAGATGATAGCAGGCGACTCTGCATTTTCGTAAAACCGGTCGAGCAAAAATTGAATTGGCATGTTATTAATATCTCATAATTAAACTGCCATAAGACAAACCAACTCCGAATCCTGAAAGTAAAACAAGATCACCTCTCTTCAACTTGCCGGCAAGTTCAGCATCTTTTAGTGCAATGGGTATAGAAGCAGATACGGTGTTGCCAACTCTGTCCATATTGGTATACACTTTATCCGGATCTATTTTAAGTGCTTTGATGAGAGAGTCCAAGGTAAGTTTACTGGCCTGATGAAAACCAAAAAAATCTATATCACTGATGTTGATGTTATTTTTCGTTAGCAACTCTAAAATTTGTTGCGGCACTACTTTTGAAATGAACTGCCAGACAGCAAATCCATTCATCTGGATATTTTCCGGAGATTTTTGATTGCCACTATGATCAGAAGTTATTTCAGCAGTGCTGTTGCCTTTTGGTAAGCGGCAGCCGCCGGCAGGTATATAAAAGGATTCATAATCCTTACCGGAAGATGCAAGAGCTATATCAATAATACCACCATTGTTTCCTTTTGATATAATACTTGCTGCAGCGCCGTCACCAAATAAAACCTGTGTGGATCTATCATTGGGATTAATAAATTTAGAATAGGTGTCAGCATTAATAAGCAAGACATTTTCTGCCAAATTGGTTTCGATCATACCTCTTGCTATGGAAAGGCCATAAACATAACCGGAACAGGCAAGATTAAAATCAAAGGCCCATACATGATTTTCAAAACAGAATTGTTTATGAATTAAAAATGCGTTGGAAGGCATTATATAATCCGGACTCTGCGTACAAAATAAAATTCCTTGAATATTATCTTTTGAAATTTCGCCATTCTGAAATAACTTTTCTACAGCCCGGCAGGATAAATCAAAAGCGGTTTCATTGTCCAAAGCAATATGTCTTTGCAATACTCCCGATTTTTCACTCACTTTCTGCACGTCCCATTCAGGATGAGTTGCCTGCAAATCGTCATTGGTAACAATTTTTTCAGGAAGATGATATTCAATTTGTCGAATGTAAATGCCCATTAAGTATTTCTTTAAATTTAAGTATTGTTGCCTCATCCAATTCAAATGGAGCTCCATGTCCGGGATAAATTTTATAACCCGCAAAATGATCAACAACAAAATTCACAGAACGCAATAATAAATCCATATTTCCACCAGGTAAATCTGTACGCCCAAGACTATCCATAAAAAACAAATCTCCGGAAATTAAATTTTTGTCAATTTCAAAACAAACACTACCATGAGAATGTCCTGGTGTATGATATACTTTTATTTTCTTATCTGCCAAAGGAATAGAATCAATATCATCCAGCAGGAAATCAATTTTTGGAGTTTTAGTTATATAATTTTCTCCCGCAAATTTCCGATACAAGTTTGCCTGATGAACTAATTGTTTATCTTTTGAATGAATATAAAATGGAATCTGATATTTTAGTTTAAATTCTTCTACAGCACCTACATGATCAAAGTGACCATGTGTATTAAGTATGGCTTTGTGTTTTGTACCTGAGATAGAAAAAAAATCATCTAAAAAATTAAAGTCATCTCCTGGATCTACCAATATCGATTCTCCCATATATTCCAATATGTAGGCGTTTTCTTTCCACGAACCAACTGTTAAATGTCGAATTACCAGTTCCATCAGACACCACCAAGATAAATAATCTGACCGGTTATAGCAGAGCTCTCTTCTTTAATCAGTAGATCAATCGCATTGGAAATATCAGACATCTCGCCATAATCTGCAACTGCATTTCTGGATAACACCTCCATCAATGCATTCTGATCAATCTTTAGTGAGAGATCAGTTTTAATTGCCGAAGGAGCTAATACATTTACTGTAATTCCTGCTTTTGAAACTTCTTTTGCGAGTACTCGTGTATAGGCATTCAGTGCGGCTTTTGTGGATGTATACAATGCCTCTCCCGGCACTTCAAGTTTGGCAGCCATTGAACCCATATTAATGATCCTGCCAAATTTATTTCTATTCATCAATTTAACTGCTTCTCGACAAAAAATCATAGGAGCAAAGACATTTGTCTTAAATGTTTTCTCGATGGCATCGTAAGGGAGTAATGCCGCGCTTACAATGGCAGGATTGATAGCTGCATTATTAATGAGTATATCCAATCGTTTGCATTCGGTCCGGATAAATTTAAAAATCTCCAAAATATTTTTCTCTTCAGATACATCTGCTTGTAGGTGTGTGTATAGAGAATGCGAAAAATCAGTTGAACTTCTACTGCATCCTATTACGCGAAATCCCAGCGAAACATAATATTGAGCAAGGTAATTACCGATCCCTTTGCTTGTGCCGGATATCAATAACACTTTATTTTCAGAATCGATTTTATTCATTGAGCAGCACTTCTATGTATTCTTTTAATGACTTTACAGATTTGAATGGACTCGTTTCCATGGACATTGCACGTTCATCCGCTATTGCAATAAACTGATCTGTTTTTTCTTCTATCCGTTGTTCAATTAATGTAATTAAGTTTACCAGACCCATTGAGTCCAATGCACTCTCCGGACCAAAAATAATGGAGTCTTCTTCTTTTTTTATTTGTGCTGCCGGCTCTAAATCTAAATTGATTTCGTCTATTACTTCATAAATTAATTCCAGTACATCCATAGTTTAGTTTAATTTATTTTTTTCTTTTTGAATGGTCCATTCATCAATTATGGATTGTGGTACATCTATCTTGTCCAAAACTTTCAACGGATTACCTAATACGAATAATCCTGCTTTGATATTTTTAAGAATCAAACTTCCCATACCAATTTGGGCGCCGGGTTCGATTTCTATATGTTCGCCAATCGAAGTGCTGGAACCTATAAAACTATAAGAACCAATTTGCACGCCGGTAGTTGTTGTTACATTAGATCCCAAGAGACATCCTCTACCTAAGTAATTTGCCACAGCGATTACGCTATTGGCTCCGATCACAGTAAAAGATTCTATTACAGTATGATTAAATACAACAGTACCATAATGAATAGTACATCCATATTTTATTTTTGATGTGGAAAATATTTTAGCAGTTGGGTGTATCAAGGTTTCAAATCGTTCATCAGGAATATTTAAGCGCGCAAGAATTTGAGAACGGATAATTCTCGTCCGAAAGGATCCAATTGCAAAAATAAATTTTATATCCTGGCTAAGTTCTTTTACTTTTTCTATCGGGCCATCAACCATGAGTTGACCATAGTTTTTACCCCAGAGATCAGAATTATCATCATACACACCGATGACTTGATATGCAGGTTTAATGGCATTGATATCACTGATCAATTCACTGATTTCCCAAAATGCATGGCTTCCACCAATAATCACAAGTTTTTGCACTTTTTATGAATCTTTAAGATTTAGCTTTAATAGAAGCTTGAATAAAATGCAAATTTAGTTCTTTTCACCAAAGCCCGGAAAGCTGGCACCAGATAGATTAAAATAATTATAAGTTTACGTAAATCGGTATATTTGTGAGAATTGAGATTCTTTTGGGGAAATTCTGACACTTATTACTTAAACTCAATTAAAAATGGATTAATAAGCTGTTTTTCATGAGCACCGAAATAAGACCAATTGATACAGCGAAGCCACCGCGACTTTCTCGGATTGTAAAGTATTCTCATTATTTATTGATGTTAATAATGGTAATCTCTTTGGAGAGCATCATTATAATATCAAACTCAATCTTTGCCCAGAGTATAGTGAGAGTTAATAATGTCGGAAACAACGATTGGAATTTTCATAACAGCATTACCGACGACCAGGGCAATATCTATTATTGTACACGGAATAATTCGCTCAACGTAACCTGCATGAACAAAGACCTGCAGATATTGTGGAGTTACAATTATAATGTTTCCAACATTGAACCCGTTTCCGGAATGACTTATAAAAATGGAAAACTTTACATTTCGGCAGAACAAGGCACTCATGTATTCTTTCTTGTTCTTGATCTTTCGGGAAATATATTATTCTCCAAACTCATCTTAACTGGAAATACAACTTTTGCATCAACCGTAATGCACGATGATGACATTCTTGTTGCGTCGAGTTATAACCCAAGTTTGGGTTGTGTTCAGATCACAAGACTAACTCCTGCTTTTACGATTGTATGGAGTAAGCGGATCACATTTCCGGGTAGAGACTTTGTTTATATTGATCATATCAAACAATTTGGCAACCAGATTATTTTCGGCGGATCTGCACGGCTTCGCAGTGATCAATTGACGGGTAGATGGGTTTATGGTGCAATGGATTTAAATGGAAATTTAAATTATTTGCATGAATACGAAGTAGCCAATACGGATCAATATCCAAATAATCATTCCGGAGCGATGGATTCTATTGCACCTGATCTCATTGTGGATGTTGGTTACACCAGTAATTTGACAAGTGGTGGTGCCCTCAATACTTTTGTCGATGCGGTTATTTTAAAAATAAGACCTTCTGATGGTACGATAGTGGATCATTTAATTTTTAGTCCACAGAATCCAATGGACTGGATGTTTTTTCTTGGTGTAAAAAAATTACCGAATGGTAAATTAGGTGTTGCAGGATCACATGGAAGAAACAGGGATTTTGTTAATCGTGGTTTAGTGTATGGAGAGATTGATGAAGATTTTAAAAACTACTCCTTTAAATTTTCAAACACAGTAAGTGGCAATACTTTGCTTACCCAATTTATAGATGATAAACATATCAGCGGAAGATTTATGTCCAGAGCAATATTCATGACACCAGCTGACACCGGCATCTGCAAATCATACAATGAATGTTTTTATGATCCCATAGTCGACACGCTTAATAAAGCATTGGTACTTGTACCAAACAATTACACGGTGACCGATATAAATTATCTCATCCAGGATTTAAATCTCCAACGAACTCCGATTGCTGCAATGTTGTCTGTAAGTTGCGGACTATCCACCTGTGAGACTAGTCGTGTCATACAAATTTGTAAGCAGCAATACATTTATAATTACAGTGCCATAAGTCAGAATCCAACTTCCGTCACGAACCTGAATCCGAATAGTGCACAAATGATCCATGATGCTGCAAATAAAACAATCATACTAAATCCGATACAAACAGGTATTGCAAAAGTTGTTATTCAAACACGGATCAATGTGCTGCTGCAACAGATAGATACTATTGTATTCGACATCATCGATGATACACTAACCATGAGAGATCTCGGCCCTGACTTGACTTTGTGTTATGGTGATTCTGTCAATTTAAGTTTTGGATTTGATTCTACGCATTGGTTTGATGGAAGTGTTGGCAATTCAATTACTGTAAAATCTGCGGGAACGTATTGGGGGAGTTACTTTAATGATTGCAAATCTGCTTCAGATTCTATTCAAATTACCGCGATAAATTGTCCACCAGCTACTTGCACACTGGTATGTAACAATATCGAATGGATGGATTGGTCACAAACATCTACTAATAAATATTCAGGCAAAACACAAAGAGGCTCTGCAACGCTTGACTTCGATCCGCTTACGGGAATTGTGAATACCGGTTTATACAATGTTACGCTTGCTAGTAATGTCTTTACTCCAAAAAACATCAATTCAATTCCAACACCATTTATGCCGGGAATAAACGGAATAACCACATTGATTCACAAAGTTAATTTTGACAGCATCAATGATCCATCGGAGGCATTTGTTCTTGTTGGTGAATTTCCAAATTCACAAAATCCTGTTTTCTCAATGCCACAGGTTGGTAAACTTAGGGCCTATGATAAAATGAATATTCAACTTGACCTGCCTGACATCTGTGAAGTATTTCAGGATCCTTTATCCTCTTTTATTTTTTCTCCTACTCAAGTAAATTATGGTAAAAATGAAATTACATTTTCTGTAGATTATCCTGTTATCGCAGATGGTGGACTTGTCATTTTAAAAGGCTTTCCTTCAAACACATCATACCTGGAAATCGAACACTTTGATGAGTTGAGTTCGCAATGGGATGGAATTTATATTAATGTTGGACTTCCCGATTGTTGCACCGCAGCAGGCATTTCAAATATTTCAATTATTCCGTGCACAGGAGATACAAATACTTATACCGTTCAGGGTGATTATACATTTTTAACTCCGCCTACTACAGGTAATATTATTATTACCATCGACAATGGAATTGCAATGACTATTAGTCCACCATTTACTTTTCCGCTGAACTTCAGTTTCGCGGGACTTATACCTGATGGTAAAGTGCATACAATTACTATTTCTACCAGTGATTTTTCAGATTGTTTTGAGACGCTTACGTTTACAGCACCATTGCCACCGGCTCCTCCATTGATTACTACGTATCCACCTATTTGTGAAAATTCATTATTATTAATCGAAACTGATCCGGGAGTAAGGTATTCATGGTCTGGTCCAAATAATTTCTCTTCAATCTTGCAAAATGTAGTAATTCCAAATGTAAATTCGAATAATGCAGGAAGATATTTTGTCACAGTTACAAATAACGAAGGTTGTATTTCTACTGCCAGTGTAGACATAAATATACTTAAGATTTCTAGAGACTCCATTTATCCATTCGCATGTGATTCAATAACAATCAATAATCAGTTCTTTAATTTACCAGGCTTAACACTTACCAGGCAATTATTGACTAATTCTAATCAATGTGATAGCCTCTTAGATCTTTTTGTAGTCATTCAAAATCATAGTACCTCAAATCTTGATCTGAATTCCTGCGATTCAATAATTGTCAATGGACAAGTGTATACACAAACTGGAAACTACATGCAGTTGCTTTCCAATGCCAATGGTTGCGACAGTACTTTAAATATCAATCTCACTATTTATGATAGCACCAGTTTTGATCTAATTCAGAAATCCTGTGATTCTGCAATAATAAATACACAGACCTATACTCAATCGGGAAGCTATCTCCAACTTTTGAAAAATGCAAATGGCTGTGATAGCTTTTTGAATTTAATTCTTACCATTCCAAAAAGTACTAATGCGAATCAAACACTCAAAGCATGTGATAGCATTACGATCAATGCAGTAAAATATACAGCAAGTGGAAGCTATCAACAAAGGCTAATCAACGCCAATGGTTGCGACAGCATATTAAAACTTGATCTCACCATCAATCCTACAAATCCATCTTCACTTGAAGCAGGAAAAGATACCAGTATCTGCTATGGAGAAATTGTCAATCTAAATGGAATGTATTCCGGTCAGGCAATTTTTTCCTGGCAATCCACATACGGAACTTTTGATCAACCGGATAAACTCAATACCAATTATTATCCCAATAGTATAGGTGATCATCGCATCTTTCTATTTTCGGAAAATGATTGCAGTAAATTATTAGACAGTCTGAACATACTTGTTCTTCCACAACAACTTGTTCAGGTGACCGGGGATACTTTACTTAATCCTTGTCAAGAAATCACATTCGTCGCAACAGGTGGCACAAATTATACCTGGACTCCTCCGGGACTGATTGAGTGTCTGGATCCTGCTTGCACCAAAGTCAGATTAAAATCTCCTGGATCGGTTACATTTACAATCACCACAAATGGTCCTTGCGCTGAACCTGCTTTTCTGAATTTATCTGTGTTGGATTTGCAATCTGATATCTACTTACCAAATGTATTCACACCAAATGGTGATAACATCAATGATTTTTTCTTACCGATAATCAATTGCGATAAACTCGAATATTACAATCTTCAAATCTTCGATCGTTGGGGCAATATGGTTTTTGAATCCACCAACAAAGACATCGGCTGGAATGGAAAATTCCGCAGTGAGAATCTAAGTCCAGCTGTATTTGCTTATGTTGTGGAATATCAGTTTCCGGGATCGGGAAGGAAGATTAGAGCCGGGGATGTAACTTTAATAAGATAGGAGCTAGGAACGAGGAGCTATGAGATAGCGGATACCAGATATCAGGTAAATTTTTATTTTATGTGAAATAGATGGAAGTCTTTAAAAGATCATCTTATTAAATTCAGGTCTCCTTTTAATTCAACTTCACTATCATCACTTAATCTGACTTTTGCATAATTCACAACGACGGCAGAGTTCATTTTTTGGGAATTAAAAGCACCATTCCATCCCGATGTCGGTTCATTGACAGGTACATTTATTGTCTCAAATACTTTATTGCCCCAGCGATCATAAATAAAAAGTGTTTCAACGATTTCATCGACATCTCCCTGTATGAAAAAATTAAATTTTCTGAATTAGGCATCTAAAATACGAAATAAATGCTTAACTTAGAGCTACTTAAAAATTAAATATGGAAAAAAGTTTGAGAGCTTAAGCATTTTTGAATTT
>JAYVIT010000151.1:0-8440 GCA_043769965.1 Saprospiraceae bacterium | reverse complement strand
TAAAACTCATGCATCTAGAAATAGTTGGTCGTCGCCTCATGCCCTGAGCGGCATTCCGTAGGAATATGGATTGCAAAAAAGGCAAATACTTTTTGCATTACTCAAAAAGTATTCAAAAACGCTAGTTCAAAAAAAGATAACTGAATGGTGCAGCTATGCTGTATTTTAGTGATACGAAATCACTAAAAAATGAAGGCACTGATCGATACTTCGATCAGCTTAGACTAATATTGTTTTCATTCTCGCTGCAAAATGCTTTTTCTATTGCCATTTTTATCCAATTTCTTGGTTTTTGTGCTTTTTTTGGCAATAGACGCACTTTTGCTGCTTCATTCTCTATTGCTGGTTTTTGAACGGAACGTCTTCGAAAAATATCTATCCAAAATGAATGGTTGACTTTTTCAGCAGACCCTATTTAAGTTAAGAATGTGTAAATAATGCAATTCTTAACAAAAATTATGTAGTGTTTTAAGGTAATTATATATGGATTTTTGTGTTGTGGAAATTCTTTCACAAATTAAAACTTATAAAAAATGAGTAAGATTAAAATCCTTTTATTTACGGTAGTAACTTTAATCGTTTTTACACAATGCAAAGACATGACAGAACCTTCTTTGGACAAAGCCGATTCACGTGGAAAAACAATTTCAGCATTGATGAACAACGAAGTCTATATGAAAGAAGTCATGGATTCGATGCAGATGAAACATGGTGGCAATATGTCAGCGATGGCTATGGGAAACGGCGATATGAAAATGGACGTAAACATGATGGACCGCATGATGGAAAAGTGTAAAACCGACCCCGAAATGTGCAAAATGATGATGGACAAAACAATGGCGATGTGCGATGCCGACTCCACAATGTGCAAAATGATGATGGCTTCTATGACACCACATGCCAATGTGATGAAGGAAATGCATGCTATGTGCGATATGAAAGGCATGAAAATGGACAAAAAGAAGTAAAGTCAAAGTATTTTTTCACGCGCAAAATCTAAAATTGTGTTCTGTGATAGTAATCGTAGCAAGGGTAATACACCTACGCTTGATAGTTCATTAGGAAGCTTCTCGTTTTTTTTGATTTTCGCAAAGCCTTATGATATTCCTGGACAGCGGCGCAGGAAAGATTCACCACTTGACATTTTGCAGAAGCGTTTTGCTTCAGGTCAAATCACTGGTGAAGAAGATATGTTGTGAATACATGCTTGGGGGCCGATATATTGTAACAAAATATTTCTCATTATCCAGTCATTATGATAGTGATATGGGTTTTGGTGGGGGTTTAACTATAATTTACAGACAGACATCACATCTGATGAATTGGTATAAAATAATTAGATAATAAAGATGTAAAAACTGTTTTGAATGTGTGAATGCAGCAATTTTCTTTAAAAATTGTATAATACATATCATAGCTGAATCAGTTAATTTTGCACTGTCGTTAAAATGATTTTACATTTTATTTTTAGAATTATAAAAGATAGTACGATTACCTTATTCGACCGTGATATAGAAATATGTATAAACCGAGACTTGCATAAAATTGGGTAAATATCTGTAAAAACAATTCTGCGGAAGGAAAAAATAACCCATTGAAATGCAGTTTTGAATCTGATAATTTTGTAGAATGTATCGCCTTTATTTTAAGAGTAGTTTTTGATGTTGAAGAGGAAAAGCATCATCCAAATCGGTGCAATGTCTGCAACATGGTAGAAATGAACCTTTTTAGATGTAAAAATAACAGCTGCATTATCTAAAAGGATAGGAAACTGTCCGCAGAAATAGGCAGAATTTATAAAATTTAAGATTAATATATTTATAAAACTGAGATGAATACTGAATCAAATGTTTTTAAATTTCGATTAGGGCTTTTTGTTCTGGTAGGTTTTTTACTTTTTGTAGTTGCCATATTCGTAATAGGAAGGCAAAAAAATCTCTTCAATCCTGTTTATAAACTAACTACTTCGTTTTATAATGTCAGCGGCTTACAAGTGGGAAATAATATAAGATTTTGTGGCATCAATGTTGGGACTGTCTCTTACCTTAAAATCATAAACGATTCTTCTATTATGGTCGATATGCTTATAAACAAAGAATATGATGGATTAATAAAAAATGATTGCAGGGTCGCTATAAGCTCAGAAGGCCTTATAGGAGATAGGATCTTGGTTATACATAAAGGGAGTACGGGATCCCCGTTTGCAAAGGATGGTAATACTTTATCTTCTTTTGAACCCATTGAAGCAGACGATATCATGGCAAGTCTTGAGGTCTCCACTGCAAATACAGAAATCATTACAGATCAATTGGCTGAAATTTTAGTCAAAATTAATAATGGAAATGGCACACTGAGCAGACTTATTCAAGATGAATCAATGGCAGAAAATATAAATAAAACCTTGAAGAATCTCAAGAGTAGTTCTGAGGGGCTCAATGAAAATATGGTCGCTGCCAGGAGTAATTTTTTGTTAAAAGGATACTTTAAGAATAAACAAAAAATGGCTGATAAGAAAAAGAAGGAATCCGATAAAAAAATAGCGGAAGACGCAAAAAGAAACATTAAAGCTGGTATAAAAAAGAAATAATATGACAGCTAATGTGATGGCTTTACGAAAAAAATGAAAGCCAATATAATTCGTAATTACAAATTTTCATATTTTATACACTTCAATAATCTTATAAGTTTCAAAAAATTATATAGCAAATACAATGATCAATATGGAAGTCTTCATCAAACCCTTTTTTACGTTAACTGCTTCAATCATAAGGGTATTTGAAGGAAATAATTATAAAAAAGAGACGATAAATGGCCAATTTGAAAGAACCGTCATAACAGTTGCCGGTTTAACTGTTGCCTTACTTTTTATTGTATTATTAGTAATTGGAATATTTTATCCTGAATAACACAAGCTTCAAGTCAAAAAGTCATATATTAAAATTCGACCAAAAACCATCTCCAATTCAATACTGTATCATATTTTTAAGGATTAATGTGCTTTTGCTGTCGAATCTGTGAATTATGTAACGATTACAGTAAATTTAGCAATAAAAAGTCTGTTTAAAAACTTAGTTTTACACTTATTAATACCAAAATTAATTTATGTGAAATTATTCATCAAATACATGGTGAGTACTCGTTGTAAAATGCTGGTCAAGGAAGAACTAAAAAAATTGGGCTTACATTTCATAGTATTAGATCTGGGGGAAGTAGAAATCATGGAAGACATCACCCCTGAACAACGTGAACTTTTATCAAAGGCTTTATCTCATGCGGGTCTTGAATTAATGCAAGACAAAAAAGCAATTCTTCTGGAAAAAATTAAAAACGTGATCATCGAAATGGTGCATTATTCAGATGAATTGCCTAACACAAATTTTTCGGATTATCTAAGTGAAAAATTAGGTCATGATTATACGTATATGTCCAATATGTTTTCTGAAATCAAAGGAATCACTATTGAGCACTTTATCATAGCGCATAAAATAGAAAAGGTAAAGGAGCTGCTCATGTATGAAGAGCTCAATCTTACAGAGATTTCGTACAAAATGAATTACAGCAGCGTTGCCCATCTCTCTAATCAGTTCAAGAAGGTTACAGGTCTTACACCTACTCATTTTATGAAACTAAAACATAAAAAAAGAAGCCCGCTTGAAGAAATAGGAAATGAATATGGTGTTTTATAATCATAGAATTAAAAGAAATGAAATCGTAGGATCATGGTTAAAATAAATACATCATCGCCTGATGATTTAAATACATTAAGTGCATCATTGGCTTTGGAAAAAAAGGGGAAAAAGAAAATTGAAAAGGAATTAATAATCTTACAGAAAAAACTGACTTTACTCCAGGAGGAAAAATCTATAAGATCGATAGAGTTAGGAATTGCAAATAAAGAACTCCAATTTCAGGATCGCGAAAAAGAGAAGCGGGCTTCAGAGTTAGGAATAGCAAACATTGAGTTAGCATATCAAGATGACGAAAAGGGAAAGCGCGCTTCAGAACTTGCAATAGCTAATATTGAGTTGATTTACCAAAATATAGAGAAAGAAAAAAGAAATTTTGTAAATACGGAATTGCAAGCGAGTGTAAAACTATTGGAAACCGCCTCCCAATATGCCAGAAGCTTACTTGAAGCAAGTCTTGACCCTTTAGTAACTATTTCAGCCGAAGGGAAAATTACCGATGTAAATGAAGCATCCGTTGATGTCACCGGGATATCAAGAGAGCAATTGATAGGTTCTGATTTTTCCAGATACTTTACTGATTCGCAAAAAGCACAGGATGGATATGAGAAAGTATTTAAAAAGGGGTTTATATCTGATTATCCGCTTACAATAAAAAATATCAATGGAAAGTTAACCGATGTCCTTTACAATGCTTCAGTGTACAGAGATACAAAAGGTAAAATTTTGGGTGTTTTTGCTGCAGCCAGAGACATTACCATTCAAAAATTATTATCAAATTATTCGCGTAGTTTGCTTGAAGCAAGTCGCGACCCTTTGTTTGTCATCAATCGGAAAGGAAAAATTACAGATTTGAATAATGCTTGCGCCAAAATTACCCACCTGACGAGAGAAAAGTTGATTGGCTCCAGTTTTACAACTTATTTTACTGAACCTGAAAAAGCCAGGCAAGGATATAAAAAAGTATTTTCCGATGGATTTGTCGAAGATTTTCCGCTGACGATCAAAGACGGCAAATTGACACCCGCATTGTTTAATGGAGCCGTATATAAAGATGACAATGGAAATGTAATTGGAGCTATGGTTATTGCAAGGGTGATAACCGAACAAAAGAGATTTGAAAAAGAACTGACGGAAGCAAGAGTATTTGCAGAACTGGCAACACAACTAGCAGAAATAGCAAAAGCAAAAGCAGAAAGTGCCACCAGAATTGCCGAAGATGCCGTAAAAGCAAAACAACAATTTTTATCCAATATGAGTCACGAAATTCGTACTCCCATGAATGCTATTATCGGATTTACTAAAGTAGTTTTAAAAACTGAACTGACTGAAAAACAAAAAGAATATCTGAGTGCAATAAAAATAAGTGGCGACGCCTTGATTGTATTAATAAATGACATACTCGATCTGGCGAAGGTAGATGCAGGAAAAATGATTTTTGAACAAACACCATTCAAAATGTCTGTTTCGATTTCTGCGATGTTACATTTGTTTGAAACAAAAATACAAGAAAAAAACTTAATTCTTGTAAGAGAATATGATGACAGAATTCCGGATACAGTAATAGGTGATCCGGTAAGGCTTCATCAAATCATCTTAAATCTGGTGAGCAATGCAGTGAAATTTACCAATACGGGCAAAATAACATTGAAAACCCGACTATTAAGTGAAGATCCGGACAAAGTTATCATTGAATTTTCTGTCACAGATACCGGAATTGGTATTCCTGAAAATAAAATAAGCAAAATTTTTGATAACTTTCAGCAAGCCACCAGCGGAACCTCAAGAATCTTTGGTGGTACAGGTTTGGGCTTAGCCATAGTAAAACAGCTGGTTGAGCCACAGGGAGGAAAGATGCATGTGGAAAGCAAATTAGGTGAGGGATCGACATTTAGTTTTATTCTAAGTTTTCTGAAGACTAAATGGAATGCTGACATTATACCTGAAATACTGGAATTCGATGGTAGTGAAATGAATATAAAGGTGTTAGTGGTTGAAGATATTGCGCTCAATCAATTATTGATGAAAACGGTGCTCGATGATTTTGGATTTAGTTGGGACATAGCTGAAAATGGATTATTTGCAATCGAAAAAATGAAAAATAATACGTATGATATTATACTTATGGACCTTCAGATGCCTGAAATGAACGGGTTTGAAGCTACCTATCACATAAGAAATGTACTCAAATCAAATATACCTATTATAGCTTTGACAGCGGACGTGACTACAGTTGATCTAGCAAAATGTGTTGAAGTAGGCATGAATGATTATTTAGCAAAGCCGTTAGATGAAAAAATATTGTTTGGTAAAATTTTAAGTTTAGTAAAGAAACCAGTAAAGGATTTAAACGGAATAGAGTTGTTAAAAGAAATAGAGGTAACAGAAATAGAAAGATGCACAGATCTTTCTTACCTAATTCATAGGACAAAGGCAAATCCGACCTTAATGATGGAAATGATATCACTATATCTGGAACAAACTCCACATCTAATTGAAGCGATGAAAAAGGGTTTTTTAGAAAAAAATTGGAATTCTCTATATGTTGCTATTCATAAAATGATTCCTTCATTTTCGATTGTAGGAATAAATTCTGAGTTTGAAATTATGGCAAAAAAAATTCAGGAGTATGCCAGCAACCAGATTGATACAGAAGACATTCAAGAAATGGTATTTAAACTTGAAGTAATTTGTATGCAGGCTTGTGTCGAATTAAAAGAAGAATTTAATACCTTTAAAAATGCGAATAAATGAATAATGGAAATAAGGAAATGAAAAAAGCTCCCGGGATTAAACTTTTTTTGGTAGACGATGATGCTCTTTTTTTAAAATCCCTGGAGATAGAATTTCTCCAACATTCGGAATTTATCATAGAGACTTTTGCTACAGGTGAGCTTTGCTTAGCGAGTATATCCAAAAATCCCGATGTAATAATCCTGGATTATCATCTGGATGGTTTAGTTAAAAATGCTATGAATGGAATAGAGACTTTAAATAAAGTTAAAGAATCAAAACCGGAAATTCCGGTCATTCTATTATCGTCTCAGGACAAAATAGACGTAGCAGTAAGATGTATGCATAATGGAGCAACTGATTATGTGGTAAAAAGCGAAACGGCTTTTCTTCATTTACAAAAAATAATTAAGACTTTAATTAATCTTAAAAAAATTGAAAAGGAGCTTAAATGGTATATGGACAGGGTATGATACTAAAACAATAATACCATCCGATAATTTTATCTTTTTGGCAAAATCGGCACGTCTTCTGATGGATGCTCCTGTGTTTTCAGGGTAGCTCCAAAGATGGGAAAATTGTATTTTTTTAAGTCAAGAATCTCCGTAGTGGTCAGCTTATTATCATTAAGGTATTGCTGAAAATATAGCGATACATGATGACTTTTCCGCCCTTTTCTTACGCTGGATGAAATTATAGAAATGTGTTGCATATTTATTCTTTTTTGAATATCCTGTCGATTTCCTTTGCAAGCTTTTTATCTTTTTCAGTAATGATATTACCGGCATCATGTGTAAAAAGCAGGATATCTACCTTGTTGTACACATTCGTCCAGGTAGGATGATGTTTCAATTTTTCAGCTGAAAAAGCTACATCCGTCATAAAAGTAAAAGCTTCTGCGAAGTCCTTAAATTCGAAGCTGAGTCTCAACTGATTGTTTTCTGTTTTCCACATAATTCTTTATTTATTAGATTTTTCAAGTTCATCAGCTTCACTCAATGCAATGGCAATAGCTTGCTTTCGGCTTGTTACTATACTATCTGATTTTCCAACATGTAACTCCCCTTCTTTAAATTCATGCATCACCTTGGCTATCTTTTTTTGAGCAGCACTTACTTTTTTCTTTTTCATGTGTTTAAATTTTGATAAGTTGTTGAATTTGTTTGATTTGTGAATTTGGTTTAGCTTTCAAAATTCCTTAAAAAACTGATCTATTTAATCATTCAGGTTTGTATGCAGACCGCTTATGGGGATTTCATGTTTTTAAATTTATTTTTTTTTCTAAGGCCACTTGGAATCCCCATGATTTAATTATCGTGGTTTGTGATGTTTGCATCATGGGGATTTCATCTTTGTATTTTTATTTGTTTTTTATTTCGATTTTATATAATTATATCTTGTGTTAATTAAATAAAATATTACTGGTTATCTTATAAACTAATGTCTTATGACTCAACAATTACTGCGTCCCGCATATTTTTTACCTCATCGTGATCGGCTACAAGTAAGGTATGATGAGCTTTAATCATGGTTTGTTGGTCGGCGCTTAAATCTTCTGCATAGTTTTTCAGCGCTTTTTCATACGTGTCTTTTGCCACGTCTTCTCCATATTCGCATGAATTGAGAATGGCTTTACGGTCTTTTCCGGTAAGTGCTGCTTTTACATCCATCCACACCCGAAAGAATTTGCCGGAAGCCAAGGTGCCTTCGGCAGGTTCGCCACCTAAATTCGAAACTTCTGCTATTAATTCACCATTGCAATGTCGGCTTGTTTTACTTAACTTCGCAAACAAGGTTTTTAAATCTTGCTCTTCAGTTTCTTTACTTGCTGTATCGTAGCCTTCAATTCTATCATTATTGATAGTGATGAGTGTGTTTAACACTTCTATTGTTTTTTCATTTTTCATACTAATTGTATTTATATTTGTCAAGTTTCACAACGTTGTTGAAGTATTTGATTTTATAATCTTATGTAAATCTAATAATTTCTGATAAAATTGTTGTGGATTTTGGATAAAAAT
>JAYVIT010000150.1:0-2061 GCA_043769965.1 Saprospiraceae bacterium | reverse complement strand
CCACGTTAATTTCCAGTTTCTTTGGAATGAATGTGCCAATGCCTTTTAAATTTGGCGATTCGTCTTTTTCCTTTTATTTTGTAATCATCCTTTCACTTGGATTTAGTTTATTGCTCCTGTGGTTTTTCAGAAAGAAGGATGTGATATGAGGAAGGCTATAGGCTGTAGGCGAAAGATTTAAATCTAAAATCAAATACTTCTTAAATCATCATTCGTTAATCAGTGTTCATTATTCATATTAATTTGAATGAATATTGCATGAATTGAAGTGAATTCAGAATAATGATTAACGAATGATGATTTAAGAAGTATTCAAATCAATTTAGATTTAAAGCCTATATGCCTATCCCGTAGGGATCCCTTCGAGACAGCCTTCTCAAAATAATCCACTGATTTGTGCCTGCACATCAGAAATGACTTTGCCTAAATGTTCTTTGTTACCTATAAAATCAAGTTCATCTGCATTGATAATAATCACCGGGCAGTGAGTAAAATCCTTGATCCATTGTTCGTAGCGTTGATTGAGTTTTTTTAAATAATCCAAACTCATATTTCCTTCATAATCCCGTCCTCTGAGTTGTATATGATTAACTAATGTTGGAATAGATGCCTTCAGATAAATTAATAAATCAGGCGGTCTGATGGTACTCATCATAATTTCAAATAGAGAAAAATAATTATCAAAATCTCTTTTAGGCATGAGACCCATCTCATGAAGATTTGGTGCAAAAATCTGAGCGTCTTCATAAATGGTTCTGTCCTGGATTACTGTTTTTTCTTCCTTTTGAATTTTTACGATTTGCTGAAAGCGACTATTGAGAAAATAGACCTGAAGATTGAATGACCATCTCAACATATCATAATAAAAATCACTTAAATAAGGATTAGTGCTGGTGTCTTCATATAAAACATCCCAACCGAATTGTTTGGACAACAATTTACATAATGTGGTTTTACCAGATCCGATATTTCCTGCTATAGCTATATGCTTCATATCGTCTGTTGTAATTCGTTCATGCGTGAAGAAACTGCAAAATAATCCTTCATAAGCCCTTATTAAAATATAAAGTTACAAATCTTCATACTGTTGAATGCAAATTTGTATATCGGCCAAAAGCCAAGAATTGTCGGTTGTTTTTAGAATATGGCCTAATTGAATTCATCGCTTAAATTTATATGCCTATTTTTACGAGATCATATTACATCTATGACCAACAATATAATAGAATTAAAAGATATCAGAAAGGTTTACGTGATGGGGGATGAAATCATTGAAGCTGTCAAGAGCGTCACCCTGAATATCGCAAAAAACGAATACATTGCTTTAATGGGACCTTCAGGTAGTGGCAAATCAACCCTCATGAATCTGATTGGTTGTCTTGATACGCCCACTTCAGGATCTTATGTTCTTAATAATCAAACTGTAAGCGAATTATCAGATAATGATTTGGCTGAAATCAGGAATAAAGAAATCGGATTTGTTTTTCAAACATTTAATTTATTGCCACGGATGACAGCCCTTGAAAATGTTGCCATGCCATTGATCTATGCCGGCCAAAACAAAGAAGATAGAACCCAGATCGCCATGCAAAAATTAATGGATGTTGGTTTGGGGGACAGAGTAACTCATAAACCAAATGAATTATCAGGTGGTCAAAGACAGCGAGTAGCTATAGCCAGGGCTCTGGTAAATAATCCATCTATTATTTTAGCGGACGAACCAACAGGAAATCTGGATAGTAAGATCAGTGAAGAAATTATGCAGATTCTCAAAAAAATCCATAAACTGGGAAATACAATCATTCTGGTTACCCACGAAAAGGACATTGCACAGCACGCTCATCGCATTGTAAAGCTTCGCGATGGCATGATAGAATCCGACGAATTGAATACAGAAAAATGAAAATTTATACCAAGACTGGAGATCAGGGCAAAACCTCTTTGTTTGGAGGGAGGAGAATTTCTAAAGATGACTTGAGAATTGAAGCATATGGAACTATTGACGAATTGAATTCACATCTTGGCTTGCTTTGTTCATCAAGCACTAATGCAGAAATCAAA
>JAYVIT010000149.1:0-3458 GCA_043769965.1 Saprospiraceae bacterium | reverse complement strand
TTTTTTATCTCCCAAATATTTAATAAAAGATTCAACAGTAATTAAGTCCTTCGCACCATAAAGATTGCCAGAAAGAATAGCTCTTCCTACATTGAGATTTAAATACTGATCAGTTAAAGTTGGATTTCTAAGTGCGGAAGAAAAGGAGAATCTCAAAAAAGTATTTTCAGCTGGTTTATATACAAGTGATGCAGCAGGTGTAAATATTTCATTAAAATTTTCATTGATATCCATGCGGATTGTTGCTGTTGCAGTTACAGAATTTGAAAAAAACTTTTTACTTAAGCCCGTATAGATTCCATATTCTTTGTTCGTAATGCGTGTACTGTCGTTATCCTTAAAAATTGTACCATCAGAATAGGGTTTGTAAATCCGGCCGCTTGCACCCAGTAACCAATACTCCAGCCAACTTGGTGTAAACCGATACTCCCCTTGAAAGTGATACAAAGCAGAACGATCATAAAATTTTGTTCCCCCTTCAGTTGAATTTGATTTTGAACTAATTATTTTATTAAATAGAGTATCAAATTGTAAGGTTCCTGGTACTAAAAAGTTGTATGTCGTATCTTTGGGATCATCGCCTTTTAAATTTGCATAATTTTCAGATAAGGAATGCCATACTCTCAAAGAATCTGAATGATCTCTCAACCATTGCCTTGCTTTTTCAAAATCATATGTAATTGATACGGTGCCATCTGGGTTGAATATTATTTTTGTTTGTGGATAACCCATTTGAAACATCCTGTCCTGAAATTTACCTATTGATTTCCAATATGATCTATAATCAAGTGACCAGGTTTCGTCAATTTTTTGATAATTTAATAATTTCAATGCTGTAAAATATGGATCATATGAATCACCTGCATCTTCATTTGTAGAATAAACTCTGAAAAAGTATTTATTATCTTTTCTTATTTCTAATTTATTCTGATAGAATAATATGTTTTTTAAACTGAATCTATTATCACCTTGATAAACAGTAGTGCCGGAGCCGAAGCTGCTTGCAAGTATTAATTCCGGTGAATCATATTTTTTTGAAGGTTTCAACCGGAAATGCACCGCAGCATTTGCTTTATAATTATTGGTATTATAATCTACAAGATCAATTTCTTTATAGCCTGTTCTATAAAAAAGTCTGAGTCCAGGATCTTGCCAAAAAGCAGATTCTGTTCCATTTAAAGTATTATTAGTGGTCAGGTCTCTTAAAGGATAATATTCATCACCATAAATATTCACAGCATCCCATCTGCCAGGGCTTGGAATGCCACCAACAAGGTAAATTGAATCTTGTTTGGAGCCATCCACCGGGGAATAGTTTTGCGCTTCCCAGTCATTCGCTTTCATATATGCGAAGTTGATTTTGTATGCAATGTTTTCAAATCCCGATTTGTTTTTAAAAGCATTTGCAAATCTGAATGAAGTTTCGAATAAAGATCTTTCACCAAATTTTGTTTGAACAGCCAATCCTTTGTGAATGAATGGACTTTTTGTTTCCATACTGATTACACCATTAAAAGCATTGGGTCCATAAAAAGCAGAACTAGCACCGACAATTAAATCTACTTTTTGAACATCCAATTCAGAGCTGCCTAAAAAATTGCCTAATGAAAAATTTAAACCGGGTGCCTGATTATCGACGCCATCTATAATTTGCAAAGATCTGACTGGACTAGTGCTGTTGAATCCGCGGGTATTAATAACCTTAAAGCCTAAACTTGCAGCGGTAAGATCCACATCTTTCAAGCAACCAAGTCCGTCATAAAAATTTGCAGAGGGAGTTTCTTTGATTGCAATTAAATCCATCGATTCAACAGTGAGTGGCGACGACTTTTGTTTTTCGGAAATTCGTTGTCCGCTAATTTCTACTACATCAATCAAAATGGATTCTTCTTCCAGCTGGATCTGTATTTTTTTAGTTCCCTGGTCGTAAAGGATATCTTTTGAAGCATAGCCACTATATCTGCATTCCAGATTTACTGGTAAAGCACCATCAAACTTTATCGTAAAATCGCCATCAAAGTCTGTACTTGTACCATGAGCGCTTCCTTTTATTAACACAGTGGCTCCGATTAATGGCTCTCCGGTTTTGGCATCTTTTAATGTTCCCGAAATAGTAGTTTGGGCAAATAAATTCGATTGTTGGTTGAAAAAGAATAAATAACAAATAATTCCAATTGGTAATATGTAGCGTTTTTTCATTGCTTCGCCTGTTGTTTGAAAGTAAGATGTATTAATCCAATGGCAAGTTAACGATTTAGGGTAAAATAGGAAAATTATTATTAACAAATGAGGCAGAGAGGTATTTGACCGCCGACCATTGACTGCCGACCACCTACAGTTGAATTGAGAAAGAAAATTGATTTATTCTTGTAAAACAATACTATCGTCTTTTGATAGATAAAAAAATAAATAATAATTATTATTACTATTGACCATATATGGTTGAAAGTGATTTTGAATTATTTATTCAGAACTATTGATCTAATGCTTACGATAAATTCAAATTAATCGGCCGTCGGCAGTCAATGGTCAGCGGTCGTTCTTCTCCTAAACCTCATAAATAGCCCTAATTTATAAATCGAAAAACAGATTAATGATGGATGTTCACTCAATAGATTTTGTACAATTCGTTTTTCATTCCATCGATACAATTTGAAGGCAAGATTTTCCAGGCCAAGAGCATGAATTTTTTTTAATAGTTTGATAAGTTTTGTTTCAAGGGACTTTTTATTTAATTCGAGATGAATTAGATTATGTATGGCTTGAGCTGTTTTTCGCAGAAAATATTTAGTGGGATGTATGCCTGTATGCAAGACCGGATTAACAATATGCTGAATGTCGATATTTTTTTGTTTTAAGGATTGCGCCCATAGACTGTCTTCATACCCATATTTTGAAATCGATTCATCAAATGGATTCGCAAGAATTATTTTTCGTTTTACCAAAAAATTGACGGTGTGGAATGTATCATATGGATTTTTGATTCGCTCTTTCAGTGGTAGATTTTCTTCTTCAGTCCCATAAATCCAGTGGAGCATTAGCTTTTGGTCCGCTGGTTTTTCCATTGGATAATTACAGGAGCCATAAATAACCGTAGTATTTTTATTTTGAAAGTATTCCTTATATCGGTCGATAAAATGATCATCAGGGAGCATGACGTCGCAGTCCAGAAAAAGTACATTTTCAAAATTAGCTTGTCTTGCTAGAGTATTCCGTGCTGCGGATCTCCCAATGTTTTTGATCGTAGATAGCCATTGAATCTTCAACACCTTTTTTATCTCCTGATAATATTCCTGATATTTTGAATCAGAAGCATCGTCGAGACAAATGATTTCATAACTAAGGTGCAATTGTCCACATTGATGTGCTAATTGTTTTAAAAGAGTCCGAATGTCATAATTGTACACCGGAATCAAAATGGACAGCATATTGCAAATGTAAGTGAAAAATGAAAGAAT
>JAYVIT010000148.1:0-2340 GCA_043769965.1 Saprospiraceae bacterium | reverse complement strand
GGAATAGCGTCTTCTGCGAATTCCAAATCCATCGGGTTTTTCATTAAGCACATAGGTACCAATTCCTCTTGGTGAAGCGCCGTCATCTCCCTGTTTTGCCTGCATTACCAAGGCCATAAAATCACTCCATCCTTCACCCATTTGTTCCTGGTTGCCAAGACAATTTGAATTAGAAGGTCCTCCTGTCAATCGGTTTGAAATACCATGACCATACTCATGAGCAATAACTCCATTATCAAAATCACCATCTAATGAATCCGGACCCGAACTGGAACCTGGCTCCCTGATTTCAATTTTAAGTTCACCATTTGCAATCATTAGTTTTAATCGATTGCAAATAGTTTTAGTTGTAAAATAAGCCGGGATGGTAACTTGATTTCCAACTGCACCTGCTCCCATAGTGACAAATGCATCTTCAAAATTGCAAATGAGAACAGCGACAGCACCAGCTTTTTGAGCATTTAGAGACTTAAGTCCAAACTCACAGGTTCCCCTATCAATTAACACGATTTTTCCTTCTACTTCTGTTCTTCTGAATCCATTATTGGCGCAACCTAAAGTTGGTGCACCGGAATGATCATCTGCTATAACTGCATCTGCATTAATTACCGGAGGAGGTGCACCACCCCATCCACTTGCTCTTCTTGAATCAATACTTCCTATTAGTGAATCTGGTTTTGCTATATAAGTTTCATTACCAGCAGAAAGCCATAAGAACATCTGCATACGTCCACTTGTGCCATCTGCCGGAGTTGAAAAATTGGCATTGCTTGTACCACTGCCATCTTGTGCCTCAGCATTTACCTGGTCATTACCAGAACCACCTTTTCCATAATTATTAAATTGAAAATTACCGGCTTGTTCATTGAAACCAAAACCATACATCACATCATGCATCATATTGTTCATATAAAACAAATTCACAGTTGCAGCTTTGATGTAATTATCTGGCTCTGCATTCTGATCAAATGGAAAATCAAACATGAGTTGAGCACCTCCATCTGCATCATTTTTTTCTGATATATTGTCGCCATTGCGATCCGGATATGCATGCACATTATTACCACGGGTAATGGTGTACTCTGCACCTGTGGCTCCATTGGTATCATGCCATCCGTGAGGTGATGCGGCAGGAATTGCAGGATCTACAACGATCTCTCTAGAATGATGCTTTGGACTTTCATAAGGAACTGGTACAACATTGTATGAATTAGGAGCAGAAGGTGTTGCCAAGTTATTTGTTGATTGATATTTGATTGCTTCTTTTACTGAAATATCTTTTGACGTAAACACTTTTTGGTTTTCTACACATCTGCTGTGACCAGGATGATCAAAACTGCATTTGATATTTAGATTTTGTTTATCCAGAATTTCTCCATTCACAGCATCTACGCGAATGGACCAATAATCATTACTGATTGACATATCCATATTTAAATCCCATGCGAGTCTAAGGTTTCCATTTTTATCGGGACAGTAAACAAGTTTCACTGGAATATCATTATGCGTAAAATTAGTTTTTGCAATTTGAGTTTTGCCTTCATTTGTTCTGCTTACATTTTTAGGAACGAATGCATTGGGAATATTAAGGTGCAATACAATCTGAGTCAATGCTTCTATTTCATTAATTCTTGGTTTGGTTGTGTTGATCTTTTGTTGAACACCTGAATAAAACCGGGAAGGACTGTCAAAGGCATTTCCTTCGCGGGTGATATGCACAGATGTGATGGCATTGTGGATTGGAATTCCTTTGTATCGCTGTACGAGATAAACATGTGTCACACCATTATGCTCTGTTTCATACATATCTGAAACAGTCAGATCGCTGATATCATTTTCAGTAAGTAACCAGGAAATTCTATTGTTTTCGATAGTTCGTAGCGCCAGATCAAGTTTGCTCTGCTTTTGTCCTATTATTGCCGAACCGAGAAGTAAGAAACTGATAATAAAGCCAGTAAGTAATTTGATTTTCATGTGGTAAGATTTTTAAATTGCGAAATTAAGGATAATTTTAATATTATAAGTTGAAAAGGCTGAAGAGGAGGGCTCCCGCGATTCCGCGGGATAAATTCCGGCAGTAGGAAGAGAATATTGAATTAATCATTTATTAAAGAGAATTTTGAAATTTGAATTACTTTTTATAATCTTGGTTGCAATTCCTACAACCGCTGGCCGGAACTTGTCCCGCACAATTGCGGGAGCCTAAACACCTAATTCCTATGGAGAAAAAAGATTTAATACTTGGCAAGAACGCTTTGAAGGAAGCAATCGCTGCTGATATAAACATTCAAAAGATTTTTATTTCTGATACACTCGAATCTGAAGATACCAAATGGTTAC
>JAYVIT010000147.1:0-2073 GCA_043769965.1 Saprospiraceae bacterium | reverse complement strand
CTTGAAATTCGATGCTCAATATTTAAGATATGAGGATGTAATTCCACAAGATTTAGTGTTAATTGGTAAAGGTAACTTTGGGATCAGGTATAAAGATTCTGGTTATGTTACCACTTTATGGTCTGATGGAAATACTTTTCAACAATCTTATAAACCAGATGAAGTATTATTTACGATTAAGTTTTTGGCTCTTAAAGACGGAACACTATGCGACCTAATCTCCATCAATAGTGACTTAACTCCTTCCGAAGCATACCGCGATAGTTTCATTTTGCATAACATCAAACTTGATGTATGTGATGTTATCATTAGTAATAAAGAAGAAGCTAAAGATTTATATAGAGTTTATCCGAATCCATTTCAGAATGAAATTAATTTTCAGTTTTCTGAAGATGTGCATTTTCCGCTGCGTATAGAAATTTATTCGCTGGAAGGGAAGATGATTGAAAGTCATCAAATCAAAAATGCCATCAAGGATTGGTCATGGAATGCTTTTCAAATTAAGCCAGGAGTTTATTTGATTCGGATTCGAGATGGTGAGAATGTAGTTTATAGAAAGGTGATTAAAGATTGATTGAGAGCATATATATTTATTAATTCGGAGTTTGTTTGAGAAATCTGCATGAAAATATTGGGCTTCACCCAATGGTATTGAAATGCGCCCCAAAGACAGACAGGAATCACTGGTTCATGATTTAGATAGAGGGCTGAAGATTAATCGATATCTGTGCCGCACTATTCTGCCGCTGAGATTATAATGCCGATCGAAGCATCCCTACATCAAGTTTAGGCCACGACGATGAATCTACATTCGTAAAATTTCAATTTATACCTCACGAGAGCTTGAAGCAGGATGCTTCAAGCAACAACTTGTCCTGAATAATATTAGATATTTCTTATAATGATCAGAATAGTGAATTTGATTTTTACTCTTGTTGTATTACAAATTTAGCAATGAAATTGTTGATGCTTGAAGTGTCCCGCTTCAAGCTTATGCTATGGAATTGAAGTTTCATTGACATTCCAAGTTTGAAATTTTAGATTTAGCTATGAAATTGTTGTTGCTTGAAGCCCATCTTCGGTTAGCACACTTTCAGCGCTAAGCAATTGGAAAAATTCAAATTATTTATTATCTTTTAAAAATCGATCCAAAGATTGTTCCTAATAATCCACCGCCGCGTTGAGGTGCTACATGTGTTGGTGCTTGCTGGCCTCCAAGCACTCCTCCCAATACTGTTCCAATTAAATCGCCGAATCCACCACTTTGTGCAGATTGAGCGGATCCCATTAAGATACTTGCGAGATCACCTAAACCACCTCTGCTGCTTTGTTCGGAAGAATTTGAATTTCTCATTTTTCCAATAACAGCCATTACGATCGGTGCAAGAATTGGCATTAATTTCATGATTTGACTCATATCCAATCCGGATGATTGGCTTACTTGTTGTGCTACTTGATTTTGTTTGCCTCCTAGAATGTGTCCGAGAATACCTGTTCCATTGTTCGATCCTGAGATTTGACCCTGTGCCATTCCGCCAATCATACCAATCACATCATCGAGTACACTTCCATCATGGTCCCTGTCTAATGCTGAAGTCAGAGCGCTTAATCCGTTTTCTGTTGAAGCATTATTAGCCAATCCTCCAACAAGAGCGGCAAATATGCCATTGGCAGCGGTAGCTGTTTGTTGCTCATCAGCACCAATTTGCTGGCTGAGATTAGATAATAGATTTCCATTTAATTGCCCTTGAAGCATTTGCATTAGATCCATATAAATATTTTAAATTGTATAAAAGAAAATTATCAGAAAAGAATTGCAAAAATAGAATTATTTCACAATAAACTAGACTTGTGAATTGACATATTTAGATTCAGGAATGATAAAATGAACCCAAAAGTACAGTTTTATCTATGTATCGAAGAGCTTGACGATAGATTGCAACTGTGGTTTCTTTATCTAATTCTTTATGATTCGGAATCGTGAGGGTTCCCCATTTACCTTCAATATTTATTCTTCTAAGTTTCATATGACTGCCTTTGGATGAGATATGTACGAATCCAAACGATTCAAAA
>JAYVIT010000146.1:0-12706 GCA_043769965.1 Saprospiraceae bacterium | reverse complement strand
ATTATTTTTTGCGGTCCAGATATTTCCTTTGTCGTTTGATACAAAAACACCACCCGAATTAGTGCCTGCAAAAAATAATGGTATAGACAATCCGGGTATTGTGAGTTCAATTGTAGTTAGCGGCAAGGATGTTTTTGCAGGAGTTAATGCTTTCGGCAGTTCAAATACTGTTTTCTTGACAATTGATAATGGAGAAATCTGGACACCCAAAGGATTGCCAACTTTGCTTTTCACACTCGCCGCAAAACCTTCCTATTTAATCGCGGGCACTTGGTTTGGTTGTTCTTATTCTACGGACAATGGCTTAAATTGGAAGGGTTCAATTTCGGGTTTGCCTTCCAATGCTGCTGTTTCGGATTTAGCTTTTGAAGGCAGTAAGATATTTTGTGGAGTTACTGCGAGTAGTGTCGGAGGAACCGGCGTATTCCGTTCGATTAACAATGGTACAAGCTGGACATCTTTTAATACTAGTTTAGCAAATACCATTGTCAGCAGACTTGCTGTAATTGGCACTAATCTTTTTGCAGGTACAGCAACAGCCGGAGTTTTTATTTCGAACACAGCCACCGCAGCTTGGACTCCAGCTAATAATGGGTTATCCAATAGCTCGATCAAATCTTTATGGGTACATGGCACACATTTATTTGCAGCTACGAACAATGGTATATTTCTTAGTTCAAACAATGGCGCGAATTGGATTAATGTAAGCGCCGGCTTACCAGCCAACACTATAGTTTATTCCATCACTTCAGATGCTACTGATATATATATCGGAACAGGAACAAATGTTTGGCGAAGACCTTTGGCCGAATTGGGCATAACAGCAGTAGATGAAACATTTTTGGAAAATGCAATTGTCGATATTTATCCCAACCCATTTAATATTTCAACCACAATTAAATTCACCAAAGAATTGAATAATGCAGAGCTAACAATTTTCAATTTGTATGGACAAAAGCTAAAGACGATAGAGCGCATCTCTGGGCAGGAAATAGAATTTTACAGAGACGATCTGTCATTGGGTATTTATTTTATAAAACTATCACAGAACAACAAAGCGATCTTGACAAACAAGCTAATGATTGTCGATTGACGCACTTTACTTTAAGAGGACAATTTCAATACTTTAAATGAGCAGATTATACATAGTTGTTTCGAATAGTTCATTATAATTATATTTCTTATCTTTGTGGCATGTCAACAAATGAAATTATAGAGAAAATTAAAAGGTAGCCATATAATATATATCTTCACAGTAAATCTAATTGAGTAATACAAAATATAATAAAATGAAAACGATAAATTACGTATTAATGTTTGCCATTGTAGGGTTATTTGCAATTGCATTAAATGGATGTAAAAATTGTAGTGGTGAAGATCCACGTGCAAAAATTATTAACAATGGCACAGAAAAGGCCAGTGTCCAGATTAAAACATCAGGAGGTAATACTGTAAACATAAACAATGTTGACCCGGGAACAACTTCCGCTTATAGCAGCTACGCAGCCGGGCAAGTTACTTTTACAATTACTGTTAAAAGCATTCCTTTTGTAAAAGTAGTCGATATGAGTCAATGTTACGATTATGACATAGCCATCGATGCGAATAACAATATTACCGTAACCTCGATTAATAGAGAATAATAGCGACAAAGGATAAATGATACTTGTGGCTTCAAAATCCCTATTTGAAAAGCTTCATTAATACATGTTGCGTTACTTCAAAATTATTTTCTTAATAACTGCCTGTCTTCCTCTTTTGAATTTTATAAAATGCTGACCCTGTCTGTCCAACATAACAGGCAAAAGAAAAGAGGATGAAATATTACTTGCATCCTCTTTGAAATTTAATTTATCTTATTGAAAAGATCTTAACTCTTTTTTTCTGGAGTTACAGAAGTAGCAGTTTTTGTTTTATGACAAGCTGCTGTGCAGGTATGTCCTTTTTCACCATGAGCATAAGCATGCTTTTCTTTTGTACAAGCTGCTGTGCATACATGGTTTTTAAAATTTGTTTTAGAAGTCGGTTTCACAGGATCAATTTTTGATTTACTCATAGTTTTCATGCACTCTGCTCCGCATTTATGACCCCTCTCGCCATGCGCATAAACATGTTTTCCGTCTCTGCATGCTAAAGTACAAACGTGATCTTTTGTATTCACATCTGGTGTAACTGTTGACATGTCAGATTTTGAGGTCGGCGGCTTAGGAGGTGTTGTTTGAGCTTGTGCAGCACCTAAAAATAAAACAACTCCAAAAAGTACTAAGATTTTTTTCATATTTTAATGTTTTTTAAGTTAAAGAATTTGCAAAGATAGCAAGACGTATAATGATCACAATCTATTTCATACTAAAATCTCGATACTTTATCATTTATGTGTTCAATAATTAAACAAGATGCTAATAGATATAACTCGCTGTAAATATCAACTTGTACAAATTTGTTATCAGCAAATCAAAAATATATATTGGCTGTTAGGATACCATAATATTTCTAAACACTTTCCAAAACTGAAACTTCTTGCTTCTTGCCCCTTGCCTTTATTTAATTATCCGGTCCCCTCTTGATTTTAAAACTGATAAACACACCTGCAATTTCGCGATTGCTGATATTATTGCTGCGGTAATCCAAATTAGAGGTATAAGAAATACTTCCCTCAATAGCGCCCTGAGGTCCTCCAAATGAAATTACTTCTATTGCAGCACCTTTTGGTATTGAACTAATTATTTCATCACCATTTGAAAATGACAATTGCAGATCGCCCGATTTTGATATGGATGGATCAGTGGCAAAGATTGCAGAAAACTGACCGGGTATAGTATCACCTTGCCAGGCCCAATTAATAAAGCTCTTTGTACTCAATGTATTAGTATCTTTTTGCTGTAGTGGTTTGCTTAATACTTTTTGTATGAATTTGGAAACTAAATACTCATGATCATTAATTGGAGATTTGCTGATCACCTTATAAGTCTGTCCCGCGAAAGTTCCTGATTGAAATTCAATTGTATATTCACTTGGACCCTCGAATACATCAGTTGGAAATAAATCATCAAGTTGGCAAGAGCTGATAAAGAGGAAAAGGCTATAGGCTATTAGGCTGTAGGCTTTAGGAATTTTAAGGAAATTATTTCGAATTGGATATTTTTTGAAATGTTTCATATTTTTCCTAAATAAATTGAATAAAGAACAAGGAAGACAAAATTTGATTTTCGAAGTTTATAATTTATAATCTTATAGCTTATAGTCTTTTCGTCATTAATTGATACCTCGAATTCATCTGATCAAAAACTTGAAATATTTCTTTAATCAGTTCTTCAGTTACCAATTTTTGAACATCTTCAAAGCTTGCCAATCGATCACCTTCCATAAACTTATAGGTTTGTTCAAATGGTCCAACTTCAAATTTAAGAATGTATTTATTCCCGGATTTAAAAACAGTGATCAATAAATCAGGATGTGGAATCTGACCCAGTATTCTCATGCTTAAAATCTTGTTGAATGATTTGCGAATATTTTTTGTAAAGAGATCTATATTCCGGATACTCTTGAACCAATAGCCTGATGTGTTTTTCAATACTGTGCAGGTCTCCTCGTTTTGCTGGGCCTGTTTGTGCATCATGCGGATCTATTAGAAATGCTTTCTCAACTGTTTCTACCATTAGACTTTTTAAAACTTTAAATGGAACATAAGCTTTATCCAGTATTTTTTTTGCAATCACCAAATTGTAATTTGAAAAATTATTTGCAAAAACAGAAGCGAGATGAAGATGTGTCCTAATGGATTCATCCATTATATACACTTCAGAACTAATTTTATGTGCCAGGTTTTTCAAGATCTTGATGGTTTCAGAATTGCCCTCTATAAAAACCGGAATTTGTGACCAGTCTGGTATTTTAAATCTCGAAAAACTCTGTAGTGGATAAAATAATCCTCTTCTATTAAATGATTTATCAATGACATCAGGTGAATTAACACCTGAACTGTGTGCAATTACTTTATCTGTTGATATGATTTTTGATAATTTTTGACTGACTTCAGCAATTGCATCGTCTTTTATACAAATCAGGTAGATAGAAGCATTTTTATTTATAGAATCTAAAGAGTTAATGGCTTCGCAGTTTAATTTTTCAGCGAGTAATTTTGCATTTGGCAGTTCTCTTGAATATACCTGCAAGATATTCTGAGTTGAATTTAGTAATTTCAAACCCACTGCAGTGGCCAGATTACCAGAGCCGATCAGAACTATATCATGTTGCATTTACTTTAGTATTTCTTTTCAAGATAGAAGATAAAAGCAAACCACACATCATCATTATACTTCCAAGCCAAACCAGATTGATCCAAGGAAATTCAATAACCTGTATAACTATAAAATCATTCCTCGGGGCATTTTCAGAAACAAGTATTGGAAATTCCATTTTTGAAATATCCGGATGAATAAAGTAATCAAAACGCATACTTTCTGTTTCCGGATTTATTTTAGAAAATTTTATGGAAATGCCGGGCAACAAAGATTGAACCGGCACTGAAATGACCTGGTTGCCTTTTATCATGTAGATGGGATTCAGAATGCTTGTGATCGAATCATCGCGGTATTCAAGTTGTGCTGATATGGCAATTTCATTTTCATCAGGAATTAATATCTCCGGATCAATGTCTTTAGAAAAACCGATCAACTTCAAGTATTTATTATTTCCAATTTCAATTTCATCTCCCTTCTTCATTTCAATACTTGTATATGTCAATTGATCTGGTCGTGGAATCAAAGCATCATAAATGGTATCTGGAATTTGTATCCTCATTTGAAGAGGATCAATCTGAAAAGGAAATTTGTAAATCAGGTTATTCCGGAATAAGATGGATGGACCGGCCATTATTATGGTGTCCTTTTCCAATTGATGCACCTCCAGATTGAATTGTAGTTTTTGATCATTGGGTTTGAATTCAAATTCAGGAGCATTGAAATGATTGATTACATTTTTGATTACCAGATAATGATTTTTTGTAAAAATGGTATCATTTAATTTAGCCGAATAACCAAGATACTGGAGGCTGTCCTCCGCTTTTTGTGAAAGCTCAACGTCGGTTTGAGTTATCGGAATTTGTGCAATCAATGAAAAAATATCTTTGTGGATGTAATGTTTTGTTGAAGGATTTGCAGCCGCGACTTTAGTCAGTTTATTATCGTATTGAACCTCCGGGTAAAGCGTGAAGGTTTCTGTTATATTGTTTAAACTATCTTCCTTCCATACTTTTAACTCATATATTCTGCTTTTTAAAACGAAAGTATCCTTTTCGTACAAGACCCAATATCCATTCATAAACATCTTTTCACCTTTTATCAAAGTAAGATGTTTCGAGAGTTCATCATCCGTCTGACCTGGTATTAAATCTTCTTGCGCAAAACGGTTATTCGAGATAATATTTTTATTAATTCCAGTAAAAAGAATTCCAAGTAAGAGAATACCAAATCCTCCGTGCGAAAGCACAGGTCCGAATAAGCGCCAACGCAATTGGACAATTCTGACTACATATACAGTCGAACTCACTATTGCAAACCATGCTGTCCATAGAAACAAACTATGACTCCAATGTAATTTTTCGAAGGAGTTATAACTAAATCCAAATAGTGCCAAACTTATAATTAAACTTATTCCGGTGTTTATATAAAAGTTTTTGCTGAGATTTGACTTTCTGTCATCAAGGTATTTTAAAAACAATGAAGTTGAAGACAGTATTGAAACAAATATCGCTATCCAGATTTGGTATTGGTTATGATGAGCGACTGGGTTCAATGGTGTACTTCGGTGCCAGGATTCATAAGAGGTATTAAATACCTTTCCGAAGAGGTCTAGAATTTTATTGTAAACAGGTATTGATGTTGTAAAAGAGATGAGCAATGCACTAAATAATAAAATTAAACTTCCAATCAGCATCCAGAATTCTCTGGACATCATTTGTTCTTCATTTTGTTTTGTTGGAATGTTTTTGTTTCTTTTGATAAATAGAACTAAAGGAATTAAAGTGACCAGAAAACAAAAAATGACAAGCTGCCATTCTAATCCCATTTGTGTAAATGCATGTGCAGAACTATCTCCAAGAATTCCACTTCTCGTTAGAAATGAAGAATAGGTGACCAGAATAAAAGTTAAGAAATAAAAAATGAATGTCGGTCGAAGCGAATAACCTGTTGATTTTGCAATCAGGTTTGTATGAATGCCGGCAATGAGCACTATCCAGGGAACCAATGACATATTTTCAACAGGATCCCAGGCCCAATATCCTCCGAAACTCAAAGCTTCATAGGCCCATGCACCACCCATCAATACACCGGTGCCAAGTATAAAACCGGAAAACAAAGCCCAGGGCAATACTTCCGAAATCCAGTTTTTATATTCTTGATAAATCAATGCAGCTAATGCATAAGCGAATGGAATTATTGTTGAAGCAAAACCAAGAAAGAGCGTTGGGGGATGAATGATGTTCCAATAATTTTGAAGCAATGGATTCAATCCGTTTCCTTTTATTAATTTAGTGTACTCTGCATTATTGAATAGTGGAATATTCATTGTATGTCGTAGTAAACTAAAAGGACTGCTGCCAATTCTCGAGTCTCCAATATAAATACCAAGTAACATTGTACTCAGAATAAGATTTACGCCGAGTATTACCATTAATATTGCAGGATGCAGTTTTGATTTAAATCTGAAAAAGAAAAATCCAAGAACACAATTCCAAAACATCCACAACAAGAAACTTCCTTCCTGGCCTTCCCAAAATGCGGAGAGTATATATTTTAACGGAAGTTCATCAGAGACATGCGCCCATGCATATTGATATTCATAATAATGCTGGGTCATCATAAAAAAAATGAGACCGATGATGCCAATCACAGAGATGGCATGAAAGATAAACGCAACTTTTAATGACTTTATCCAGTCAGCAGAAATGTCTTTATAATTTTTTAGGAAAGCAATTACATAAAAAAATGCACTAAAGAGTGCAAATAAAATTAATAATCGTCCGCAATAATGTACCCATAAATGTTCACCTACATACCGTATCTCATTCATAAGGCTGTTGTAGACTGTATAAAAATTTCTTCATCTTTATATTTAGATGGACATTTCAACAACATGGTTTTTGCTTCGAAAGTGTCAGCTTTCATGATACCGGTTAGCACAACTTGTTCTGATAATTCAAAGTCCTGTGGTTTTGGAGCTTTAAGTACGACTAGTTTTGTTGCACCATCTTTGTCAGTCAAATAAAAACTGAAATGATTGGCATCTTTTTCAGGCTGATAATAGATCTCCATTTCTTTGGCGAGTTGCCCTACGATTTTTACAACACCACCATTTTTTGCTGCGGAACTAAAGCTGTTATACGTAGAAAAGTCTTTCGAAGCAGTAATAAGCAATACAATTGCCGCACCAATTAATAATAAAGCCAGAATGTAAGATTTTTTCATAGGATGGCAAAGTTAAGAGGAAAATATCAAGGTATTTATAAAATTAACTTATGGTTTCAAAAGTATTCATAACCACGGGATTGCAAGGGGATTGATAATTTAAATTACCCAATAGAAATGATTTTTACTTAGTATTGTTTAAAGCAACTAAAAATACTCCTCATCCGGCTCAGATAGACGAATTGAGAGTTCGACATTTAATAAGCAATTATTTTACATGATAATGATTTTTAATGGTGGTTAAAGTCTACTTTTGAATTTGAAAAAATAAGATGTCAAAACATATTATTCAAGCTATAAATTTTAATGTTTCTCATTCTGAATCGCCAGTACTATCTAATCTCAATTGGACAGTCGATGAATCGGAATGGATAGAAATCAAGGGTGAAAATAATTCCGGGAAAACCACCTTTCTGAATGCTATCTATGGCCATATAAATAAAAGTACTGGTCAATTGTTTATACTGGATTTTTCGATGACACCAGTGGCTAAAGACGACCGTGCTGGTCTTCGCAGAAAAATGGGATTTGCTAAACAAGATTCCAACCTGTTGAAGAACAAGACCTTAAGGGCAAATTTGGCAATGGCACTCATTGCTGCAGATCGCATCTTGGATCAAAACCTAGAAGAAATTATTATCAATCTTGCCGGACGATTTTCCTTGAAGGATGTCCTTTTAAAGGAGGTAAAAGATTTATCCTATAGCCAACAACATCTGGCTGCAATTGCCAGGGCGATAATCCATAAACCCAAGTTATTATTGATTGATCAAAGTATCGATATACTTGATAATGTCAACCGGAACAGGGTAATAGATCTTATCGAGGAATACCGGAAAACGGAACGAATGACTGTAATATCATCGTCCATTGTTGGCTGGAGTTCGGAAATTTCTAATTACAAGTCGTTCAAGCTGGAGAATCAAAGTTTGATAGCGACTGGATGAGGATTTATCTATCCATAAGCTCAAGTAGTTTGGAGAATACACATTTTCGGGCCTGCGAGACTGTTGAAAGGGAAAGTCCAACTCCTTAAAGTCTTCGAACTATTCAGAAGATTACATTAAAATCCTAAATCCTCCCAACAGTAATGTTGGGACATAAATCCTAATTCCTAAATCTTAAATCCTAAATCTAATCTGATATCTTTGCGGTTCAAAAATTAAACTATGTTTGATAGTCTCAACGAACGCCTGGAGTTAGCACTTAAGAGTATTAAAGGGGAAGCCAGGATTACAGATCTCAATGTTGCAGAATCGATTAAGGAAATCCGCAGGGCATTGGTGGATGCCGATGTCAATTATAAAATTGCCAAGGAATTTACGGATAAAATCAAGGAACAGGCTTTAGGGACACGAAATGTGTTGAAATCAGTTAAGCCGGGTGAACTGATGGTCAAAATTGTCATGGATGAGTTAATTGAACTCATGGGTGGTCAGGCAGAAGGACTTAATTTGAATGGTAATCCAGCAGTTATCTTGATCGCCGGACTTCAGGGTTCCGGAAAAACTACTTTTTCAGGTAAGCTTTCTTCCTTTTTAAAAACTAAGAAAAACAAGAAGGTTCTATTAACAGCATGCGATGTATACAGGCCTGCAGCGATTGATCAATTGAGTGTATTGGCTGAACAAGTTGGCGTAGAAATTTATAAAGAAGTCGAAAATAAAAATCCAATCGAAATTGCAAAGCATGCAGTTGAATATGCAAGAACCAACAAAATTGATATTGTCATCATAGATACAGCAGGTCGTACTTCAGTTGATGAAGACATGATGTCTGAAATTCAAAACATCAAAAATGCTGTGCAGCCTTCAGAAACATTATTTGTAGTGGATTCGATGACCGGGCAAGATGCTGTTACCACCGCGCAAGCTTTTCATGATAGAATACAATATGATGGTGTAGTCTTGACGAAATTGGATGGAGATACAAAAGGTGGAGCCGCTTTATCAATTAAATACACAATTGGTAAACCCATCAAGTTTGTATCTACTGGTGAAAAAATGGATGCACTCGATGTTTTTTATCCGGATCGTATGGCACAACGCATACTTGGGATGGGTGATATTGTTGGGCTTGTAGAAAGAGCACAGGAACAATTTGATGATGTCGAAGCAAAAAAGATTGAACGAAAAATCAAACAGAATAAATTTGATTTTAATGACTTTCAGGTACAACTTCAACAAATCAAAAAAATGGGAGACTTAAAAAGTTTGCTTGGAATGATACCTGGTGCGGGCAAGATGATTAAAGATATCAATATCGATGATAAAGCATTTGCAAAAGTAGAGGCGATTATTCAATCCATGACACCACAAGAACGTGCAAATCCAGAACTTCTCAACATGTCAAGAAAAACGAGAATTGCAACTGGTTGCGGTAAATCCATTCACGAGATTACTGCTTTCATGAAACAATTTGAAGAAATGAGAAAGATGATGTTTATGATGTCAAAAGGGCAGGGAATGGGACAAATGATGAACCAGATGAAGAATATTCGAAGATGAGAAAATGAAATTGATTAATTGTTTAATTGCTGAATTGATAAATGGTTAAATTGTTAATTGTTGCATAGTTGTGAATTTCCCAAACCCCTAAACCCCTGATTCTTCAGCACAGATTTTAATAGGATTTCTCCTGAATTTGATTATTTTTACTACAAATTCTTTATAAATGGGTAGAGCACTATTTGTCTTAATTCTTTTTACGTTTTTTACCCGGGCTTTTTCACAGTTGCCTAACGGCTCCACCGCTCCTGATTTCAGCGTTCAGGATATCAATGGAAATACATACAGTCTATATGCAATGATGGGCGCAAATAAGGCTGCTTGTCTAGATTTTTCTGCTACCTGGTGTTCGCCATGTTGGGCATTTCATCAGAGTGGTACATTGGAAGAAGTTGCAACGAATTTAAGTTCTCAAGCTACAGTGCTATTTCTCGAAGGGGACTGGAGTACGAATACTGCTTGCTTATATGATCTGCCCAGTTGTGTTGGAGGCACCCAGGGAGATTGGGTAACGGGCACTTCATATCCGATTGCCGATCTCTCCAGTACAAATGGATCTGCGTTAAAGGCTCTATATAAAGTTGCTTATTATCCAACACTATATATTGTTTCTCCGGATAAACGCATTTGGGAAGTTGAAGAAAGAACGTATCAAAGTTATGTAAACTGGATTACCGAAAGTTTTACACTAAATGCAACATCATCAATTACGCATTCAACCTGTGGAGATAATGGTAAAATTATTATGAACACTACAGGAGGTTATTCAACAATTGATTATAAATGGAATAATGGTGCAACGACCAAAGATTTAAATAATATACCTGGCGGTTCTTACTCTGTTACAATTACCGATGCAAATGGATATTTCTTAAAATATGGGCCGTATGTTATTAATGGTCCTTCAAAACGCGTTGATGTTTCTGCCTCTACTGTAACGGACATTAAATGTTTTAATGAAGCGACTGGTAGCATAAGCATTCAAACAAGTTTTGGTACACCACCTTATTCGTATAATTGGTCAACTAACGCTACAACAAAAAACATTGCAGGATTGAAAGCAGGATACTATGTATTGACTATCACAGATAACAATAATTGTACCCGGGTGAGATCGTATACATTAACTCAGCCTATAGATTTGATTGCGACATCAAGTTCCGGAAAAGATAATTGCAACAACCGGGATGGTTTTATTCAAGTAAAGGCAGCTGGCGGTAATTCTCCCTATAGTTTTAATATTGGTGTTGGTGAACAGCCTGGACCCTATTTTCCCGATTTAAAAGGTGGAAAATTTTATACGGTTACAATTACTGATGAAAATGATTGTAAAGAAACCATTACTACATATGTCGATTTAACAAATAAGCCGAATGCAGATGCCGGTCATGACAAAGATTTGGATTGCATCAAAGAAATCATTATGCTAGATGGTAGCCAATCAGATCAGGGATCATCATTGAATACTATTTGGACGACCAAGGATGGTAACATTGTCAAAGGAGGAGAATCGCTATTTCCGGAAATAGATAAACCAGGAAAGTATAATTTGAAAATTACAGACTCAGGCAACAAATGTTTTGACATTGATTCAGTGATCGTTAACGATGCTCGTGTATTTCCAAATATTGCTGCTGCAGGAGATACTTCATTAAATTGTTATCTCACCGAAAAAGAAGTTAAAGGAAACAGCATGCATCTACCCATCAAATATTATTGGAAAAAATCAAATGACAGCTTATTCTATGATACCAGTAAAAATATAATCGTCAGAGATTCCGGAAAATATATTTTCCATGTAAAAGATACAATCAATCTTTGTATTTCCAGAGATACTGTTGAAATAAAAACAGATCAGACTAAACCGGAAGCAGTTGCGAGTCCTGAAAAAGAAGTAAGCTGCAAAAACACTGAAATAATAATTGATGGTACTGCTTCTTCTCAAGGTGCAAAATATAGTTATCAATGGAGCACAATTAATGGAAGTATAGTAAGCGGCGCTACAACATTAATTCCAATCGTAAACAAAGGTGGAGATTACACATTAAATGTAAAAAACAATTTAAACTATTGTGCAAAAACAGCTGATGTCAAAGTATTGGAACAGACTCAACCTTCCTCTGGATTTGATCAAAGTATAAATGGACTTAATGTTCAGTTTAATGATTTATCTCAAGGCTTGCCCACTTCATGGAATTGGACATTTGGTGATGGTGGAACAAGTACACAAAAAAATCCAGCACATGTTTTTGCAGCAGATGGAGAGTATACCGTTTGTCTTACTATTGACAATGATTGTGGACAGGATATTAAATGTCAAAAAATTAATGTCGGTGTACTTGCATTAACTCTGACCTGTCCAGTTAATTCAACTGAAACTGCATGTCAAACTCAAGCTGCAATCAATGCAAAATTTGTCGCATGGTTAAACACAGCTTCATTTACCGGTGGATGTGATCCCTCGCTTTCAAATGATAATTCAGGATCGCCTTCAGCTTGTGGCGGAACGACAATGGTTACATTTGCAGTAACCAGTTCCTGCGATCCAACTGTAACGTGTTCCGCTAAATTTACAGTGACCAATTCGCCTGTAGTTGTTTTAACTTGTCCAAGTCATGACTTTGAAACTTCTTGTCAGACACAAGCGCTGATTGATACAAAATTTGCAGCATGGTTAGCTACGGCTACATTTACAGGTGGATGCAATGCCGCAATATCCAACAATAATTC
>JAYVIT010000145.1:0-3266 GCA_043769965.1 Saprospiraceae bacterium | reverse complement strand
CATGAAAGGAGATATTTTTGAAAACCTGATGGTGCGTATGGTGGATCATAAACCTGCATTTTACAAAATGCTTAAAGTAAGTTAAATGCCTAATTCAGTGTTTTTAATTCTACAAATATTGCATCGCTACGCGATTAATACAGTTTGACAAGCACACTACAAAGCATCGAGTATTGAGTATTGAGCAAATTACAAAGCACACCCTGACTTTAGTCAGTACTAAAGACAAGCTATGATTTGGGGACAAAAAAATCACTTAGATAGCAACAACCATCAATTACAATTGACTTTAGTCAATTGTAGGAATTTTTCAATGCTCCTGACTAAAAACGGCAGGCAATTCTCAATTAAATTTCCTTACCTTTATACTAAAGATCCATTCAAAAATCGGACGTGAGACTAACCAGCTTTTTAATCTTTTTTATTTGCTGCATCAAGCTGGTATCGCAATGTCCCGACATCACACAAACTACTGTTAGTCCCAATTGCAATCCGAATTGTGAATTGTGTTCAGGAGATAAGTTTACCATTACTTTAAAAGGTGGTGATCTTCCACACAATGGCAAAGTAGATTATTATGCAGATGTAAATCCAGGGTTTAATCCATATAGCGGACAAGGTGTAAAAATTGGTTCTGCAAATATCAGTACTCCAAATCCGAAATGCAGAATCTGTCCGGAGCTTTTGGGATTTATGATTGATGCATGCGGTAATGAACCGGATAATGAATTCATGGTAGTCTGGACCGGAAGCGGTTTCAATACTTCCGATTTTAATTTTGATTATGCTTCTCAAAACAATACCGGAGGTGCGGGCAATGCAGACATAGGACCGGGAGGATGTGGCATCACTACAGGCAATCCTGGATTGGTTGGTGGCTGCACTGCAAGTGCCGTTGGCAATAATTTTGATCTTCCACCAAATGCGATCTGGATAGTCTTCACCAGTGCTTCTGCATTTACCAATTATGATTTTAGCTCAGTATGTGGTTTGACCTGTAAGATTTTTGTTTCGTCAAGTACCTGTACCCGATTCATCGGTGCCTTTTCAAATTTTAATGCAACCGCCGGACCACGTACGCAGACCATGACAATTACCGGATGTACATGTTCCACTACTGCTATGTATGATATACCGGGATCATTGACAGGACAAGGAGATTTTTGGGCAGAAGGAAGCATTGTGAATAATGGTTGTGCAACGCCTTCATTTAATACACCAAATTATACTCCGGCAACAAGCACGGTAGATCCATTTATGTACACAATTCCTGTAAGCTGGTGTGACAAGTCATATGAAATTGTAGGCATCCTCAATCCAAAACCAGATGTAAATTGTTGCATGGAAGAATTCACAGATCGATTTACAGTACATGTAAAATGTCCGAAAGCAAAATCAACAACAATTGAATTGTGTGAAACCAACAATGGACAAAGTGTATTCACTTTGGAAGATGCAGATGCAGATGTGTTAGGTAGCTCAAATGGTACTGTACAATATTTTAGAGATATGGCAGGCACCATGAGAATTAATTCTCCATACCTTTCAGGAAATGCAACCATTTATGCAAAAATTGTTGATGGCAATTGTAGTTCGGCATTAGTTCCGGTAACCCTTAAAGTATTGTTACTTCCAATTGCAAAAACTGCGACGGCAGAATTATGCGATGATGGTAGTGGCTTTGCTACTTTTGATTTGTCAGCACTCGAACAAATTATAAAAAATGGAAATAATGGAACCACCGTTATGTTTTTTCTGGATCAGAATAAAACAATTCCAATCACTTCGCCATATTCTACTTCTACAACAATTATTTATGCTACCATTTCTGATTCTAAATGTGAATCCAAGCCAGTAGCTATCACTTTGAATGTATTAAAAAAGCCGGAAGCTTTTGAAACGACCAAGAGTTTATGTCCTGATTCGGCCGGGACCGCTAACTTCAACCTCATCGAACTCATTCCAAATATTACGAACAACCAATCAGGATTATTAATAAACTTTTTTGAAGACAATATGCAAACCAAAGAAGTATTTTCTCCTTATAGAAATGGAACCGATACAATTTATGCAGTCGTTTCAAATGCAAAATGCAAATCTGATCCGGTTGCAATTATTTTAAAAGTCACTTCTTTGAATTCTATTCCTTTAGTATCAGATAAAAATTGCGATGATGGGAATGGTAAAGCAACATTTGATTTGGTCAATGTAGAAAAAATATTAAAACAAGGAGACACTTCAATTAAAGTAAAATGGTACATAGACAGTTCTCAATTGCAAGAAATATTTCCACCGGTGATTGTAACAGATACGGCGGTCATTTATGCTTTTCTTTTTAAAGACAGTTGCAAATCATCATACATTCCAATCATACTGGAAGCAATAAAAAGGCCAACAGCAAATCCATATACCTGGACAGTTTGTTCGACAACCAGTGATAGCGTCTTTTGGCTTTTGAGCTCAATTGAAAATTTTATTAACCAAAACAATGGATTATTAGTGATCTTTTCAAAGGATAGTTCATTGACTGATCTGATCAGTGGAGATTATTACAGCGCTGGTGATACGATTTATGCGGCAACTCTGGATGGAAGTTGTTACAGTTTGCCGGTTAAACTTATTTTGAAAATAAACATAGCTCCTACTTTTATCAAGACTGCAGATGTGATTGTATGTGATTATTTTGTTCTTCCGCCAGTTGCAGGAACGAATCTAAGTCTGAATGCTGCATATTATTCGACTCCAGGAAACACCGGAATTAAATGGATTGAAGGTGACACTATAAAACAAGGACGAATGATTTATATATTTGATAGCATTGGCATTTGCAAAGTGCAGGATAGTTTTTATTTGGATATTAAACGGAAACCAGATGCAGGATCAGATCAAAGCATTTCGGTTTGTGAAGGAAACCTTGTCAATTTAAATCAATACCTCATCAATGCAGATCCCGGTGGTTTGTTTTTGGACATTGATAATTCCGGAAGTTTGAGTGATTCCATTTTTAATTCAGCGGGACATAACGGATCAACACTTCGCTTTGGATATTTATTAAATGCAAATGCGTATTGTCCAAATGATACTTCTTTCATAGCAATAAAAACAGTTAAAAAACTAACAGCTGGTTTGGATTACATTGATACCATTTGCGAATCTGTTGTCTTGAATATTAATCCTGCATTGAGAGGTGCAGATGGTGGTGGACAATTAATAGATAGCCTGAATACAGGAGGATTGGTTGGTAACACCTGGGACTCACAGAAATC
>JAYVIT010000144.1:0-4263 GCA_043769965.1 Saprospiraceae bacterium | reverse complement strand
TTCAGTAGCATTTGAATTTTCAATTTTTAAAATATTTAAAATTCCTTCGACAAAAGATTTGAGTAGAAAGAAATCCTGTGCTGCCGGTTTTGGATTTTGCCAATGAGCAGATGATTGCATACCGTACAACCAGATTCCCAGTTTATTTTTTTCCAGAATGCGATCTCCATGTTGGTGATATTCTTTTCCCATTTCATAAAATGCAAGATCGGTTTGCTGCCGGTTTGCATTGAATTGTATGGCTTCCAATCCTCCTAAACAAATAGAAGGACGCATGGTATCGAGATGAATATTGGAAGTATTATGTATGTATATTAAATCGCTTTCTTTCCATATTCCGGATTGAATGCATACTCCGGATTTGACTAATGACAGTGCAATGATTTCATTCAAACCATTTGCAGTCAACCATTCTGAAATTTGATTGCGAATAAAGTATGTAGTAGAAACGTGTTTCGGAAATGAAATCTGGATTTTTTCCGTGATGTTGATATTGTCGAAGCCATACACCCTGCAAATTTCTTCCACAACATCTGCCTGTCGCGTAACATCAGGTTTATTTGTTGGAACAAAAACGTCGAGATTTCCATTTTGTAAATCTTTTATTTCCATATCCAATGCAAACAACACCTCTTTCATTTTTTCTCTATCAATCGACAAGCCGGATAATTGTGCAGCATCTTGTATATTTAAATTCACTTTCGCAGCAACGATTGGATTTGGATAAACATCAACCAATGCAGAATCTATTTTTGATGTACAAGTTTGCTGAATCAAATAAACAGCTCGCTGCAATGCAAATATCGTCGCATTAGGATCAGTACCTTTTTCAAAACATTTGGCGGATTGTGTACGAAGATTGTGGGACATACTGGATTTGCGCACGGAGCCAGCATTAAAGTGTGCGGATTCGATAAATATTTTTGTAGTAACTTCTGTAACCCCAGAGCCTATGCCACCAAATACTCCAGCCATGCACAACGGATTGTCACTTCCATCGCAGATCATTAAATCAGTTGCAAATAACTTTCGGTCAACTTCATCCAATGTTTTAAATACCTGGCCTACTTTTAAAGTTTTTACATGAATGGTTCGCTTTTGTATCTTATCGTAATCAAATGCATGAAGCGGTTGTCCCATTTCATACATAATAAAGTTGGTAACATCTACTATGTTATTTATGGGATTTAAGCCCATTGCACGAATTGATTTTTTCAACCAGTCCGGAGAATCCTGAACTTTAATTCCAGATAAACAAATACCACTATATCGTGGACATAATTTCGAATCGGAAACTTCAACTTTAATTTGCAATTCTCCTTTTGCATGAATTATATCGGCTAATTCAATTGCGTTTAGTTTTCTTGATCTGTCCTTATGAACTTGAAACCAGGCCAACAAATCTTTTGCAACTCCGAGATGACTCATGGCATCTGCTCGATTCGGAGTTAGTCCGATTTCGAAAATAGTATCTGATGAAATTCTTAATTGTTCGGCTGCACTTGTACCGACAATGCTGTCACCGGACAAAATCACAATGCCATCATGATTTGCACTCATTCCCAATTCATCTTCCGCACAAATCATTCCTTCAGATGCTTCACCCCGGATTTTTCCTTTTTTAATAGTAATAGGCTCTCCTGAAAATGGATATAAAGTGGTACCCTCTTGTGCAAGAAATACTTTTTGTCCGACGGCGACATTCGGTGCTCCACAAACAACCTGTAGCAATTCACCTTGACCTGTATTTATTTTTGTAAGACTTAGACGGTCTGCGTTCGGGTGTTTCCAACATTCGACAACTTCAGCGACGATTACTCCTTTAAGTCCTCCTTTTATGTCTTCATGGATTTCCATTCCTTCAACTTCGAGGCCAAGTGATGTCAGAATGGGCGCCAGTTCTTCAGGGGATTCCGTGAAATCAAGGTATTGCTTAAGCCAGTTGTATGAAATGCGCATGTGATTATGGATTGCGGGACAAAATTAATGGAATAGTTTACAGTTTACACTAAACTGTAAACTGTAAAGTCTGGGCTTTGATTTTCAGGCTGTTAGAATGAATGTGAGTAAAGACATGACATTACTTTCTTATTAGGATGAAAGAAGACATGACATTTCTGAATCTGGGAATGCTCATGAATTTGCTAAAAAAATGTCTTGTCTTTACTTCCAAATAAGTATTCCTAATACTTAAATCCATTTCATTCAAAAACATACATATTCAATAAAATTGAATCTCAAATGAAGTGATTTATACTTGGTTTATCGATCTTATTTTTTCCTATATTTAGATTTCAAAACAAAACCAATGAATCAACTATCTTCTCCTGTCGAAGACATTAAGGCCCATTATCAAATTGTAATTATTGGTTCGGGATATGGTGGCTCGATTGCTGCTTCCAGATTATCGAGGGCAGGTCAAAAAGTTTGCCTTTTAGAAAGGGGCAACGAGATCAGGCCTGGCGAATATCCAAATGACTTAATTAAAGCAACAGAACATACGCAGACACATACTCCGGAAGGACGTTTTGGTTCGCCAACTGCAATGCTCGATTTTCATTTGCATTCTGCTATGACTGTTTTAGTGGGTTGCGGGCTAGGTGGAACGTCACTGATCAATGCAAATGTGAGCATCAGACCGGATGAACGTGTATTTCAGGATGCTGCTTGGCCACAAGAACTCAAAAAGGAATTTACAGATGCAAATAGTTTATTGAATAAAGGATATGCATATGCAGAAGATATGCTTAAACCAAATATTCTTCCTGAAAATATTGAACTAGATAAGATAACTGGTTTGAAACGATCCGCAGAAATGTACAACCAGAAAGTTTATCGCACACGCATCAATGTCAACTTTACAGTGGATGGCCCGAATCATGTTGGTGTGCAGCAAAAACCATGCAATATGTGCGGTGATTGTTGCTCTGGGTGTAACAATCATGCAAAGAATACATTGCTCATGAATTATTTACCCGATGCAAAAAATCATGGTGCTGAAATTTTTACTGGTGCAGCAGTTGATCATCTGGAACGGAAAGATGGAAAATGGATAGTTCATTTTCATATTGCAAAATCAGGTGAACAGGAATTTAAATCAGCGGGTGTTTTCGTGATGGCTGATATTGTTATCGTTTCAGCAGGAACTCTTGGTTCGACTGAAATCATGTTGCGATCAAAAGAGAAAGGATTAAAAATGTCAGAACAAACCGGTAATCGTTTTTCAGGCAACGGAGATGTCATTGGCTTTGGATATGATACAGACTTTGAGATTAACGGAATGGGATATGGAAATAAAATTGTACCGAAAGCTCCACATACAGCAGGACCATGTATCACTAGTGTAATTGATTTGCGTGATACACCAAATGTAAATGACGGAATGATTATCGAAGATGCAGTCGGCCCTGGTGCGATTTCAAAAATAATGCCGGACTTATTAGCTATGTCGTCTCCATTTATTGGAAAGAATGAAGTCATAAATGATAATTTGTTGAAATGGTTTCGTCGTCAGTGGAGAAAATTTAAATCTGTTATATTTGGTTCTTACACAGGTGCAATGAAATATACCCAAACGTATTTGGTGATGTCTCATGACAAAGATGCTGGTCAAATGAAATTGGAAAATAACAGATTGCAAGTAGAATATCCAACTGTAGGACGTGAAGAAATTTTTCAAAAGATTGATACAACTCTTACAAATGCAACTAAAGCACTCAATGGAATTTATATAAAAAATCCTACCTGGACAAAATTGATGCATAATGATATGATCACTGTACATCCATTAGGTGGTTGCTTCATGGGAGAAAATTTTAATTCTGCAGTAGTAAATCATAAAGGACAAGTTTTTTCCGGAGAGACTCCAACCAGTGTGTATGAGAGTTTGTACGTCACTGATGGATCCGTTGTGCCACGTTCGTTGGGTGTGAATCCATTGTGGACCATTTCAGCAATTTCAGAACGATGCGTTGCAATGTTGGCTACAGACAGAGGATGGAATATTGATTATGCATTCAAATCTGTTGTTGCCGAGGTCGAAAAGAAGAATACAGTCGGCATAGAGTTTACTGAAAAGATGACTGGTTATTTTTCTTTTGGAGTTAGTAATGGGGATTACAATTCGGCATTCGAGAATGGCGAAGCTGTCAATAATCCATTTGATTTTATATTGACTATCCGGAGCGAAGATGTCAATGATATGATGAGTAATCCCAATCACGAAGCAAGAATGGCAGGAAGTGTCAATGCTCCAGGATTATC
>JAYVIT010000143.1:0-2057 GCA_043769965.1 Saprospiraceae bacterium | reverse complement strand
ATATTAAAAACCCGTTTGCCGGTTTCCACTTCCATTTCTTTTAGTGCATCAATGTTCCAGGGATTCAAGACCAATGGTTTTTCACAGATTACATCAGCTCCTAATCGCAATCCCAAACGAATATGTGCATCATGCAGGTAGTTTGGAGAACAAACACTCAAGTAATCGATACCCAAATCTTTGCGTCTTAGTTTTTCTAGATGACGATCAAAGCGTTCAAACTCAGTAAAAAAATCAGCAGTAGGAAAATAACTATCCATGATTCCAACAGAATCATTTTTATCCAAAGCGGCGACAAGTTCGTTGCCCGTTTCTTTGATGGCCTTCATGTGCCTCGGAGCAATGTATCCTCCGGCTCCAACTAATGCGAATCGTTTGATCATGATAGCTTCATGACTTTAGAATGATGTAATTTATATTTCTCTCCAGACTCAGGACAAGTTGCTATCCCATCATCATTAAATTTTAATTTATGTCCGTATTCACTCATCCATCCTGTTTGTTTGGCAGGATTTCCAACAACCAAGGCATAAGCTACAACTTCTTTTGTAACAACTGCACCTGCACCAATGAATGCAAATTCACCAATATCATTGCCACAAACAATTGTTGCATTTGCTCCTATGGTTGCTCCTTTCTTTACTCGCGTTTTTGCATACTCACTTTTCCGGTTTATTGCAGATCTTGGATTGATGACATTAGTAAATACCATTGACGGACCTAAAAAAACATCATCCTCACAAATCACTCCGGTATAAATTGAAACATTGTTTTGCACTTTTACATTATTGCCTAGTGTAACAGCAGGAGAAATGACTACATTCTGACCAATGTTACATTGATTTCCAATTATTGCATTTGGCATGATATGACTGAAGTGCCAGATCTTGGTTCCTTCACCAATTGTACAACCCTCATCAATAATAGCTGTAGGATGTGCAAAATAATTATTCATCAGAATTTATCCTTGATTTAAAAATGATTGTACTGCGTCAATAATGACATCCTGAATTTCAGGATTCAATTCTGTATGCATCGGCAATGAGATTACATCATAACTTAATTCCTCCGTGATTGGCAGAAACATATTTTCGCTGCTATACTGTTCATATGCTTTCTGCTTATATAATGGAACCGGATAATAAATGGCATTTGGAATTCCTTTTTGATCGAGGTGTGCTTTCAATGCATCTCGTCTTCCATCATTTACCCGCAATGTGTATTGATGAAAGACATGAGTAGAATGCGTATTGCGATACGGTATAATCAAGGAAGAAATTTTACTAAATGCAGCATCGTAATAATCAGCAGCTGCTCTTCTCTTCGCTGCATACACATCGAGATGTTTTAATTTCACATTCAGTATTGCAGCTTGAATCGCATCTAATCTGGAATTCACTCCAACAACATCATGATAATATCGTGTAGAACCCTGGCCATGATTGGCAATCATTCTCATTTTGTTGGCTAATTCATCATCATTGGTAAACAATGCGCCACCGTCTCCATAACAACCGAGATTTTTAGAAGGGAAAAATGAAGTGCTACCGATATGTGCTATGGTACCCGCTTTCTTTACTGTTCCGTTTTTGAATTTAAAATCAGATCCAATAGCTTGTGCATTATCTTCAATAACATGCAAACGATGATCTTCGGCAATTTTCATGATCGCTTCCATCCGCGCACATTGTCCAAATAAATGCACAGGAACAATTGCTTTTGTCTTTGCTGTGATGCTTGATCTGATTTCATCAACATTGACATTAAAATCGTCTAGGTAAACATCCACCATTACTGGTTTTAATTTCAAAAGAGCAATGACTTCTGCAGTAGCCACGTATGTAAATGCCGGAAGAATGACTTCATCACCGGGTTGCAGATCCAATGCCATCAGCGCAATTTGTAGAGAATCTGTTCCATTCGCACACGGAATCACATGTTTTACCTGTAGATAATTCTGTAAATTTTCCTTAAAGGAATTAACAGTTGGGCCTCCAATAAACATTGTTGAATCCAATACCTCGTGAATAGATTGATCTATTTCACTTTTTATTTTG
>JAYVIT010000142.1:0-6583 GCA_043769965.1 Saprospiraceae bacterium | reverse complement strand
CCTTACAAAGAACGACCTTGTAGGCGGTGGCTTTTTGCGGGGAATGGCAATTTCAGAATCAGATCCTGATGAAGTGATGTATGCAATTTCATACGTAGTTGTTTATAAAACCGATGATGGAGGAAAGAGTTGGCAAACGGTAACTTCCAATTTACCAACCAGTGCAGGTTGCCTGAATTGTTCTGCATTGAGCAGCATTCTAATTCATCCGGAAAATCCAAATACTGTTTATGTCACGATGTCGGGATATTCTAAAAACAATAAGGTATATCAATCCAATGATGGTGGTGTAAGTTGGATCAACATCTCTGGAACATTGCCCGCAGTACCTGTCAATACAATTGTTTATGAGAAAGACAATGACGACGCACTTTATATCGGTACGGATATTGGAGTTTTTTTTAGAAATATTAGGACTACTGATTGGGAGCCATTTATGGATGGTATGCCCAGAGTGCCCGTACAGGAATTGGAAATCGTCGAACCGTTTCATAAAATCCGGGCAGCTACTTTTGGAAGAGGTCTTTGGGAAGCATCTTTGGATGATGTGCAGGTAGATGTAAAAGAAAATGCAAAACCAAAAGATAAAATCGCATTGTATCCCAATCCCAACAAAAACCACATAACAATTGAAATACAAGAATTAAAAGAGGAGATGGAAATTTTGTTTTTTGATGTGAATGGCATTGAAGTATTTAAGCACAAATTGATACGCCTCAATGAAGAAATTGAACTTCCAAAATCTACTTCAAAGATTTTGTATTACCAGATTTATTCGAAGGCAGAGAAGTTACAGAATGGAGTTCTTCATGTGAATTGAAACACGAGATCATTCTAATAATATACATTGGATGAAACAGTAGGCGAAGCCTGGGCCTAACTAAGTCATGAAGAATTGCGCAGCTTTCACCTGGAAGTGCCATCTTGGTTTTACTGGAAAATATTCCCAAATTTCATCCATTATACCAATTATATTGGAAAATATTCCACCTACACAACTGCGGGAAATAATCCTTTCCTCCAGTGATCTCAAGCTTAACAGGGGATTTCAATATTAATCAAAAAAGCTCCGAAGAGCTTTCTTGATTGATCAATTCTATATAGTATTTAAATCAATTATTATTCTGAAAAATTCTTATTACTAATTTTTTATAATTCAATTGATTTTCAAACATCCAACAATATAGCAATGTAACAATATAGCAATCATCTTACAATTATCTTCCTCGAAACCATTTTATCGGTAGTGCTTATTTGCAATAAGTATATGCCTGGTATGAAATTGGATACATCAATATTATGCATTTGATGCAGACCGGCATTTTGGTTTTTATTATTTGAAATGGATTTGATGATTTGTCCGGATAGATTGCTTATCGATATGTTCACTATCGATGTATGATTCAAGCCATAAAAGATATTGATCGAACTACTAGCAGGATTGGGATAGATGGAAAAAATCACTGGTTCAATATTTTCTTCAGCAGAGGTAATTACATTCGGATCAGGCGAAGGAATATCAGTAAGCAATTTTGGTGGTGCAGGATTTAATGTGGATGCCGTTGTGATGTGATTCGAGTTGTTTGCAGATGCAACTCCTGTACCCCAGGTTTCATCATCGGATATTTCCGTCACTGTAGGAACATAATAGTAATCTGCCTGTACAGAATCTGCTCTTACATCCAAAATCATGTATCCATGTTGATCCAAATCCACATATTTTAAATGCGGATTGTAGTTTGGTTCACCGGGAATTATAGGTATTGGAATATTGAAAAGAAATTCCAATAAGGCAGCAAGCGAGTCAGAGTTTATTTCTTCTGCAAAATTTTCGGCGGAGAGTGAGGGTGGACAAAATTCTACACCAACTGAGCCTTCGCCAGTTTCAGGATTGTAACCGGATTTCAACACCGGATCATATGGATTGGCTTGAGGCAAGTATCCATATTGTTCAATCGGATATAAGACTGGTTCTTTGTTTATATCAAATGCCCAGGAGCTGTGCGAATCACCGGATAAGAATACCGTATTCTTCAAATTATTTTTCTGAAGTGAATCAATAATTGCATTGCGCTGAAGTAGATAACCTTCCCATCCATCAACAGACAAGCTTTCTAACATGCTAATAGAATTATAGTCTGTCGGATCTTCTGCGGCAAATCCAATATTCACATTACTAAACACCACTTGGTTACCTATAACTTTCCACCGTGCCTGTGAGTTTTTCAAATTATTGATAAGCCAGTCGTATTGTGTTGCACTCATTATTTTTCGTGGATTCAAAGTGTCATCTGGTTCATCAAAACTAGCAGGTTGTTTTTGTCTTCCATCAATTCTGGTATCCAGCATAAATAAATCCATCAATTGGCCATAAGAAATTGTGCGATACATTTTAGTGCCATTGGCTTCTCCACGGATAGGCATCCATTCATAATAAACTTGTTTTGCAATTTGTTTTCGTTCTTCCCAATCGCCTTCATTGGCTTGATGATTTTCAGCACCGGTTTCATAAGCATTGTCTGCAAATTCATGATCATCCCAAACAGCAATCATTAGATGTTGTTGATGCAATCGTTGCAAATCTTTATCTAAATGATATAGTGAATAGCGTGTCCTGTAATCTTTTATTGAAACGAGTTCATTTGATGGGAAATTAACACGCAATGAATCCTTCAAATTCAAATTTGTATATTCACCTGTGCCGTATTCATAAATGTAATCACCAAGATGAATGATGGCATCAAGATCATTTCGTTCAGCTAAAGCATTATAAGCATTAAAGTAACCTCCTTCATAATTTGGACAGGAGACTACGCCAAATTTCAAAGCTGCATTCAAATTGTTGGCACTGGCGGAGGGGGTAGTTTTTGTACGACCAACCGCTGATCGTTTTCCCAATGCAATAAATGTGTAATAATACGTAGTGTTGGCTTGCAGATCAGAAACGTCAATTTTTACAGTATAATCTTTGCTTGAATTTGTTGAAAAATCGCCTGTCTTTACAATCTGTTTCAATGCAGTATCCGTGGCCATAATGTAAGTGCCGTTAATCATTGTGTCCTGTTCTGGAGTAATGCGGGTCCAGATTATTACGCGGTCTTCAAGTGGATCGCCTGAAGCCACACCATGATAGAATGGTTTTAAGGCTGGATTAAAAGGTAGAGTCTGTGCCAGAATGAACTGGGTACACAGAACCAGTAAATGGAGTGTGAATATTTTTTTCATTTTTAAAAAATTAAAAAATTAAAAAATTATGCTTACTCTGTAAGGTTTTCAGCTTCCCCTTTGAATCATACAGATTACTGAATGATTACAGGATCAAAGTTATTCCTGTGCATTTCATGGAACCTGTTATACATTTTCAATGATTAGCACCTTCGTTTCAGGCTACGGAATTATTATAGAAGTATTGTTTCATAAGCTGGAAAATGGATTTTTAATCTGTTGATATTCACTCGTTTTGAAGTAACATCGATCCATATTTACAAAGATCCCTTTTCAGATTTGAGTAATTATTTATTCATGCTGAGTAAACCATTTTAGCATTTACAAGTCTGTATTATGGTATTGAAATTAATTTATCTCACTTTTTAAAAATACATTTTATGAAATTGAATCTATTATTAGGATTTTGCTTTAGCATGGCATTGCTTTTTGTAATTGCTTGCCAAAAAGATGACAATTCGTTAAGTAATGAATTCGTTGCCACATCAGAAGATATGACTACGCAACAAGACATTCTTGAAGCCAATGAATTGGAAATTACAGACCAAATCGAAGTTGGTTTGTTTGAATTAACCACTAGAGGCTTTCCTACTCGTACATGGGCGAACCCAAAAGGTAGTTATCCAAATACCCTGACTATTGATTATGGTACCAGTGGTGTGACCAGTCCTAATGGGCATGTACGAAAAGGTAAAATAATTGTTCAGGTTTCGGCTCCGATTAAAGATGTTGGAGCAATCCGAATAGTTAGTCATGAAGATTTATTTATTGATGATGTAAAAGTGGAAGGCACTGTGACGTTGACAAATCAAGGTCCAAATTCTGCTAATCAATATGTTTATCTTAGGATTGTTTCTAATCGATTATTGACTTTTCCTTCTGGCAAAACTATTAGTTGGAATGCAACACAAATTCTTACTCAATTGGAAGGTGGCAGTACACCTGATTTGAAAAATGATGATGTATGGTCAATAACCGGTTTCTCCAATGGAGTAAATCGCGCAGGAAAAAGTTTTAGCGTAAGTACAACCGAATCTTTAATATCGAAATTCACTTGTCGTTGGATTGTACAAGGAATTATTAATTTAACTGTCGACACAAATGTTCTAAGTATAAATTTCGGAGATGGTGTTTGCAATAATGTTGCCGTTGTCACGTTGCCTGATGGAAGTACAAAGGAAGTCAATATCAGAAGATGGTGGTAAGAAAGAAGGCTGTAGGCATTTAGGCTGTAGGCTATAGGAATTACTTAATTAAAAAGTTCAAAATAGAATTAAAAAGCCAATGGTGAAAATCATTGGCTTTTTAATTTTGGGTTTAAGGCTAAGGATCAAAGGCTAAAAGCTGTACGAAGAATCGATTTCTGAAAACAGTAGATGCTTGTAAAATTTAATGGATATCTTTGTTGATAAAATCAATTTGACGCAAATGGTTTTCAGAAAATTTCTTTTGGTAGTTGGGGCTGTGATTTTTTCATGGTTTAATATTGTGGGACAACAAGATCCATTTGTTCATGTCACTCAAGAAACAAGCAGACCGGAAGATCAAATCAAAAAAGAATACCCCTATGACATTCAATTGAAAGATGCAGATGGATTGTTGCATAATTCAGCCAATGTATTTAAGAATAACAAAAAAGCAACTGTATTACTTTTCTGGATGACTACCTGCGGACCATGTCGCATGGAATTAAATGCGATATCTGGAAAATTTGATCATTGGAAAAAAGAAGTTGATTTTGATTTTTTTGCGGTTTCAATGGACTTCCCTTACAATTATTATAAATTTACTGAACGGGTTAAAAAAAGCAATTGGCCCTTTCCTTCATTTATAGATGTCAACCGGGAATTCAGATATGCGATGGAAGGCGGATTAAATGGACTACCACAATTATTTGTATTGAATAAAAAAGGAAAAATAATCTATCACACCAGAAGATACATGCCTGGGGATGAGGACAAATTGTTTCAAGCTTTGAAGTCTATTTAAATTGCTAAATTGTCCCTTAGGGATCCCTACGGGATTAAATTGATAAATTGTTACATTGCTAAATTGTTTAATTGCTAAATTGTTTAATTGTTTAATTGCTAAATTGATTAATTGTTACATTGTTTAATTGTTTAATTGTTTAATTGCTTAAATGGTTAAATTGTTACATTGTTGAAATGTTAAATTATTAAATTGTTGAAGAGTTTAACTTAAGTTTAAGATTGATACCTTAATAGCATTGTTGAGATTCCACTAACACCTTAAATATACCTTATGGAGAACAAGTATCTATCATTGAAGGATTTAGAAAGTTATCGTATTGCTTATGATTTAAGTAATTCAATTTGGGAGATTATTATTACTTGGGATTATTTTACAAAAGATACAGTAGGAAAACAGTTTGTAAGGTCTATTGATTCTATCTCAGCTAATATTGCTGAAGGATTCGGCCGTTATGGTAAAAAAGATAAAATCAAGTTTTATCATTATGCTAAAGGTTCGTTACAAGAAAGTAAAGATTGGTGCGAAAAATCAAAAGTTCGAAAACTAGTCACTCTTGAACAATATGAAAAAATTTCAGTAGAAATAGACAAATTACCTAAAGCAATAAATGCACTAATTAAATACACAAACAATAATCTATTAACCTAGCGCCCAACAATTTAGAAATTTAGCAATAAAACAATTAAACAATGTAACAATTTAGCAATTTATTTCAAGGCCTTTGCGGGTCGGTCTTCTCCACCTCATACCCAAAAATATCTTTAAGACTTAATTCTACCACCTTGCCATATTTTTTTAATTCGTCCATGTTTATTTTGTCTTTCGAACCGAGTACTTTCATGTTCCATGATTTGTCTTTCATATGATTGGCATGAAATTGTTTGATGTCAGAGAGACTGATTTTTTCAATATTGTTGTAAGTGATTTTTCTCAAGTCTTCTTTTTGACCCAGGCGCAATGCACTTTGGTAATTAAACATTATACCCGATTTTGATATTCGTCGGGATTCAATGCCCTGACGGATTGATTTTTTTCCGATTTCCCAATTCTTTTCAGATTCAGGCATGTCAGTGAGTAAGTTATTTACTGCTTTCAATGCATCACCCAATTTATCGGCTTGTGTTCCTACATAAAAATGAGTTTCAAATGGGTCCTCTTTTTTATCCGGCCTGCCAATATACGAATAGGCTGAATATGCTAAGGCCTTTGATTCGCGTATGTCTTGAAATACTACAGAAGCCATGCCACCACCATAATATTCATTGAATGCCGAAATAGAAGGCAATAATTTGAGATCAAATTTTTGATCTGCCCGATGCAACTGAATTTCTGCCTGAACCATATCATAATTTATAAAGTAAATGGT
>JAYVIT010000141.1:0-2573 GCA_043769965.1 Saprospiraceae bacterium | reverse complement strand
ACTCGAAGTTATAGATAAATCTGCCGATGTTGTATCATCATTAGTATCACGCCTGGCAATTTTATTGGTTGTTGCATTGTTTATTCTAATTATTAATATTGGACTTGCTTTGTGGATAGGTGAACTACTCGGTAAATCATATTACGGGTTTTTTATTATTGGTGGACTCTACGGTATAGTTGCAATTGTCCTTAAAGCCTATCGACATCCATTACTTAAGTATCCAGTGAGCAATTCCATAATTAATCAAATGCTTAAGCAAAAGGTCAAATGAAAAGAAAAAACGAGACAGACACGTTAAATGACTCAATTGAAATTTTAAAAAGTAAACGGTCCCATGAATTGCAATTAATTAAATATCAATTTCGGACTACTTATGAGGCTTTAAAACCGATCAATTTAATTAAAAGTGCTTTTAAGAATATATCATCCTCAGCAGGATTGAATCAGAATATAGTAGGGGATATTATTGGATTAACGACGGGTTACCTCTCCAAAAAACTTTTAGTAGGCACATCTCACAATCCGCTGAAAAGGATGTTCGGTACACTCTTGCAATTTGTTATTGCGAAAGTCGTTTCAAAAAATTCTGACTTCATTAAATCAACTGGTGAACATTTGGTTCATCGATTTTTAAAAGAAAGAAAAGAATCAAAACAAGAATTTCATACTAATATGAATTCTTAGTTTTTATCTTTGTGGGGTATTTATTTAACATACATCGAATTGCGCCTGCATTTCAAATGATTATCCGCAATTAACCAACTCAATTTGGAATAGCCGTAAAATGAATATAAGGACAATCGGAATCAAAAGGAAATATAAAATACTATTAGGTATAGTAATCTTATTGATTATAATTCGACTTATTTTGCCGTATGTGGTATTGCGTTACGCGAACAGGACATTGGCAACTATGAATGGATACTTTGGCCATATAGATGATGTAGAGTTATCCCTGTTCCGAGGTGCTTACATTATTAATGAAATGTATTTAAATAAGGTTGATAGGAATTCAAAAAAACAAACCGAATTTTTCAAATCTCGAAATATTGATTTATCGATAGAGTGGGGGGCTCTTTTAAAAGGATCTGTTGTTGGGAAAATTGTTTCTTATTCACCTCTTTTGATCTTTACAAAAGACAAAGTTGAATTAAGTGATATCACAAGGGATACGAGCGACTTTAGGAAACTATTGAAAGATCTGATGCCATTAAAAGTAAACCGCTTTGAAGTTCATGATGGCTCTATTCAGTATATTGATAATACGGCAATACCAAAGGTTGATGTATCATTAAAGCAAGCCCATGTACTCGCTCTCAATCTCACAAATGTTATAAATAAGAATGTTGAACTGCCTTCTACAGTTACAGCAGAAGCTTCTGTTTATGAAGGAAGTTTACTTTTTAGCATGAAATTGAATGCATTGGCAGAACAGGCAACATTTGATCTGAATGCGGATGTAAAAAATATTAACCTGGTTTTGTTAAATGACTTTCTAAAGGCATATGGTGGTTTTGATGTACATGGAGGGAAAATGGGTTTGTACACTGAAATGGCTACGAAGAATGGCAAATTTAAAGGATATGTAAAGCCGGTGATCAAAGATTTGGATGTAATTGGTCCTGAAGATAGAAAGGATAAATTTTTTAATAAAGTATGGGAATCCCTTGTAAGTGTGGTTGGCGTTGTATTTAAAAATCAAAGTAAGGATCAGATTGCTACAAAGGTTAGAATGGAAGGTAGTTTTAATGATCCGCAAACAAATACATTGGATGCAATATGGGAAGTCATTCGAAATGCTTTCATACAAGCATTGATTCCTAGTGTTGAAAATGCAATAAATATCAATTCAGTTAACACAAACAAACAAGAAGATAAAAAAAGTTTATTTCAAAAAATATTTTCATCAGGGAAAAAGCAGGATGAGAAGAAGAAGAAATAGAAATCTTTAGAGATATTGTGCTTAGTAGTCATTAAGTTGTGCGTCTGTACAATAATAGAAAATGAAAATACAATTTAAAGTTATATTTTCGATTTTTAAGAGTGCTTTTAAAGAATGGGTGTCAAAAGATCCATTTCGTGAAAGTGCAGTTATCGCTTATTATTCTATTTTTTCATTACCTGGATTGCTTGTAGTAATTATTACGCTTGCGGGATTATTTTTTGGACGCGATGCAGTGAGTAATCATGTGATTTTGCAAATCGGCAACACATTAGGAGCTGATACTGCTTTGGAAATTAAGGAAATGGTTATTAAAGCCAGTAAAACGGAAAGTTCAATTTGGGCTGCAATAATCGGTATGATAACGATACTTGTTGGTGCGACAGGAGTGTTTGCACAATTTCAAAAATCATTGAACATTATTTGGGAAGTAAAAGCGGTTGAATCTAAATCTGGTATTTGGACCTTAATTAAGGTGCGGTTATTTTCGTTCGGTCTGATCGTTTCTATTGCTTTTATACTAATTGTGTCGCTTATTATTTCTGCGGCACTTACAGCATTTGGTCATTGGCTATCAATTCATTTCTCAGATACATTTGTTATTGTGCTTCTAGTTGTAAATTTTATT
>JAYVIT010000140.1:0-10691 GCA_043769965.1 Saprospiraceae bacterium | reverse complement strand
AATGTATAAGTTATTAATTACCATATTTTTTATAGTTTTGCAATAACAATAAAACTCTAAAATGGCCGGTCTTCCTTTATACATTTTTATCTTTTTTGGTATCCTCGTTCTGGTGACGATAATCGTGGCTTGGATTTTTACTTCAAAAGCAAATAAAGAGGCTAAATCTGCTGCGCATGAAAAAAATGAATTAAAAATTCTATACGATCAACTTCGCAAAGAAAAATTTGACCTCGATGATAAGTTATCGCAGATTCAGGGACAGGAACGCACTTATAAAGTAGCTTATGAAGACTGGAAATCAAAATACAGTCTTCTTGAAGAAAAATACCAGCTTCTAAAAAAGGATGCGGAAGCACATACTCCGGAAGAATTGGTTCTATTAAATGATGAATTAAAACTCATTGAAACGGAAAATCATTCTTTGAATGAAAAGATCAAAGAACTTGAATCTCAATTAAACTCATTAAAGTCCAACGCTTCATCTAGTCCTGCATCAAGTGGTGATTCGAAAATTGTTTCCGAGTTGAAATCGGTACTCGATCAGCACTTAGCTATTATTAGCAATATCATAGGTGATGAAAAAATGGAACAATACACTCATAAAAATATTCCCGCAGATCCATTGCATCTCATCAAAGGTATAGACCCTGAAATTTCAACTAAATTGCAGGCACAAGGTATCAGGACGTTTGAACAAATAGCCCACACATCACGTAAAGACTTAAAGAAATTAATTTTTGAGTTCGATGAAATTGATGAAAAACTTATCGAGTCCTGGCCATATCAGGCAGAAGCGATTTTGAATATGAAGGCGGTTAGCGGTTAGCAAGAAGTAAGAGGCAAGAGGCAAAAGGCAAAAGGCAAAAGGCAATAATAAAACTAATACTTCATTCTTACATTTAAATTCTTTCCACGCTTTGTGGGATCTCCGCTACACTGCTTCATTCCTTCCCGCAATTATGCGGGATCTACGTTACGCTCCGACATTCCTTCATTCTTTCATACTTTCATACTTTCATTTCTTATTAGCTCTTCTTTCGGTAATTCCCCACGGCCCATCCGATAAGGACGACAGACATAACTGACATTACTGTGAGATGCGGAATTATGTCTTTGAATCCACTTCCTTTCATGATAACCATTCGCATGACTTGTACAAAATAGGTAATCGGATTAACTTTTGTGATGTACTGCGCCCATTCAGGCATACTGTCTATCGATGTGTACAAACCACTTAATAAAATAAATACCATCATGATGAAAAATGAAATCAACATGGCTTGTTGCTGAGTATGTGCTATTGTAGAAATGAGCAAACCCAATCCAAGTATTGCTAATAAATATACCGAAGAAAATACATAGATCAATCCAATGGAACCAATGGGAATTATTCCATAGACAATATATGCAACAATTAAACCTATTGTCAAAACAATCTGACCCATTATCCAATATGGAATTAGTTTACCAAGAATGAAATGATATTTTTTAACTGGGGAAACATTAATCTGCTCAATAGTTCCAATTTCTTTTTCTTTGACCAGATTCATTGCCGACATATTGGCACCAATCATTGTCAATAAAATGACAAGAATACCAGGCACCATAAAATATTTGTAATTCATATTTGGATTGTACCAATAGGAATATTCTGATTTAATAATCGGCATTGGATTAAATTTGGGAAACTGTATCCATTTTAATCGTACTTGATTATTAAAATCCCGAAGAATGGAAAGCAGGTATTGAGATCCCAGGCTTGCCCGTTGACCATTGACTGCATTGATGGAAGCTGAAATGGTCACTTCATTTTCACGGATCAATGTTTTTTCAAAATTTGCAGGAATCTCCAACATGATATCAGCCTTATCATCTTCAAGGTGTTTCATGCCTTTTGAGTAAGAATCCTCATATGCTATCAATTTGATATAACCACTAGACGTAATTTTGTGAATCAGTTGTGATACATAACTGGAATGATCATGATCCACAACACACAAAGTGATATTTTTCACTTCATAGTTTGCAGCCATTGGCAGCAGAATCAACTGAATCACAGGCATCACCAATAACATCCTGATATTGGCCTTGTCCCTGAAGAACTGGCTAAACTCTTTTCGTATGATGACCAAAATCGTTTTCATTTTATAACTTCAGGCGTTTATCAAATTTTCGAATACTGATAATAAACATCATCGCCGTCATTCCAATTAATATTAATGTCTCTTTCCAGATTGCAAAAAAACCAAGTCCTTTGATCATTACTGATTTAACGATATAAAAAAACCATTTTGATGGAAGGATATTTGAAATGAGTTGTAATGGTATTGGCATATTATCAACCGGAAACATGAAACCACTGAACATCAATGTTGGCATAAACAATCCAACCAGTGTGCCAAACATAGCGGCAGTTTGCGTTGCAGCAATAGAAGAAACAAACATACCCAGCGATAAGGACGTGATAATAAATAAAGTACTCTCTGCTAAAAGTAATATCAAACTACCTTTCACCGGAACGTCCAATACAAAATAACTCAACAATAAAATAATGCAGATATCAACAAATGATAATACCAGATAAGGAATGGTTTTTGAAATCACAATCCAAACCGGCTTTAATGGAGAAACTAAAAGCACTTCCATGGTCCCCATTTCCTTTTCTCGAACAATTGCTACAGATGTCATCAATGAACAAATAAGTAACAAAACCATAGACATCACACCTGGCACAAAATTATAAGCTGCTTTGAGCTGTGGATTGTAAATCATCCTGGCTTCTGCTTTAATCGTGTAAGGAATTTTATTATTGACTAATAATTCATTTTGATAATCATTCAATATCGCGTTCATATAACTCACCATGGTAGTACCCACATTCGGATCCGATGCGTCAGATATTAATTGCACATTGCCTTCATGTTGATGAAATAGTTGATGATCAAAATTGGGTGGAAACACTACAACCATTTTAACATTTCCTTTCTTAAAAACAGGTTCCAGTTCGTGCTCTGAATTGAGAAATTCTTCGATATCAAAATATCTGCTTGCCTGAATCCTTTCAATCAGATATTGTGAAGTTTTATCTTTTGACTGATCGAGAATTGCAATCTTGGAATTTTTAACTTCATTCGATAATGCAAATCCAAAAATAAGAATCTGCGCTATGGGCATACCAAAAAGAATGAACAGCGTCTTTCTGTCACGAAAGATATGCAGCCATTCTTTTTTAACAAATACCCAAAATTGTTTCATTCTTAAATTTCTGCTCTGTTTTCTTTTCTGGCCAGGTTTAAAAATACATTTTCAATTGAAGTCGTATTATATTGCTTTTTTAACTCGTCAGGTGATCCGATTGCTTCAATTTTACCATCTACCATTATCGATACTTTATTGCAATACTCTGCTTCATCCATATAATGCGTTGTCACAAAAATGGTTTTTCCAGAATGTGCCGCTTCTATAATCAATTCCCAAAACTCACGACGAGTGATTGGATCTACACCACCTGTTGGTTCATCCAAAAAAACTAAAGGTGGATCATGAAAAATCGAAATGGAAAAAGCCAGTTTCTGCTTCCAACCCAATGGAAGTGATTTAACCAATTGATGTTTTTCTGCGTCGATATGCAAAAGTCCAAGTATTTCATCTGACTTGATTTTAATTTGCGATTTACTCATTCCATAAATGCCACCGTAAAACTTCATGTTCTCCAGTAAGGTAAGATCTTCATACAAGGAGAAGCGTTGACTCATGTAGCCAATATTCTTTTTAATGTCTTCCGATTGTTTATACACATCATATCCAAGTACACTCGCTTTACCAGAAGTTGGTTTCAAGAGTCCCGACAACATTTTTATTGCAGTGGTCTTCCCTGCTCCATTCGCCCCGAGGAATCCAAAGATCTCTCCTTTATTTACTGTGAATGAAATATGATCAACCGCAATAAAATCCCCAAATGTTTTTGTGAGATTTTCGGCATGTATGATTATTTGTTCATTCATGCAGTTTTCATTAATTGCATAAAACAATCTTCAATCTCTGGCTTGATTAAATGCATTTCTATATTTTCATGAGCACGTTCAACCAAATATTTTATACACTCTTGTTCTGATGTATTCGAATTATTAAACACAACATGACAACTATCGCCAAATGCAAAACATGAAAGTACTTTATCCCAGGACTTTAAATCCTGCATGAGATGGAACATATGATTTGAACGAATACTCCACAAAGCACCTTCAAATTCACTGACCACATTTATAGGCGTATTTATTTTCATTAGTCGTCCATGTTGAATCAATGCAACGCGATCACATAATGCGGCTTCGTCCATATACGGTGTAGTTATTAAAATACTGATGCCTTGCAATTGCAATCGTTTCAACATCTCCCAAAATTCTTTTCTTGATACAGCATCCACTCCAGTTGTTGGTTCGTCGAGAAACAAAACAGAAGGTCTGTGAATCAGTGCACAGGACAAAGCAAGTTTCTGCTTCATGCCTCCGGACAATTTTCCTGCACTTCGATCTTTAAATGGCTCGATCTGTTGATAGATGTCTTTGATCAATTCATAATTTTCTTTGATGCTGGTATTAAACACCGATGCAAAAAATTGCAGGTTCTCTTCCACAGTCAGATCCTGATACAAAGAAAATCGTCCGGGCATATACCCCACCCGCCTTCGGATCTCTTCAAAATCTTTTACCACATCGAAACCATCCACAGCTGCAGTACCTGAATCAGCAAGAATCAAAGTTGTGAGTATTCGAATTAAACTTGTTTTACCGGCACCATCAGGTCCAATCAATCCAAACAATTCCCCTTTGGTTACTGATAATTCGATATCTTCAAGAGCGCTAATCTTTTGTTTTTTATTGAGATAAGATTTTGATATTTGATGAGATTCGATTGCGTACATTTAGGGATTCTGTATTTTTCTATATGATTTTATTTAATGCTGCTAAAATTAATCGTACTACATTTTTTCATGATTTTAACCCACCCCGCAATGTTTCAACAAGTTGAAACATTGCTCCCTCCCTATTCGCTAGCGCTCACAAGGAGGGTAATGACTATATGAAAACTTACATCCCGTCTCACCTCTTTATTTTCCGCTTGCGGAAAATAGAGAGGGGCCGGGGGTGAGTTATAATTTTACTTCTCCGTACATCCCCAATTTCAAATACCCATCATTCACTACACTAATTTTTATAGCAAACACGAGATTGGCACGCTCGTCTTTAGTTTGAATAGTCTTCGGTGTAAATTCTGCTTTATCACTGATCCACACGATTTTTCCTGTATACTCTTTGGTTTCCTTCTCACCATAATCCACAGCAACTTTTACATCCTGGTTTAATTGGGCTTTACTCAACTGGCTGCCGCTGATGTAAGCACGTAAAGTCATTTCTTTTAAATCTGCAATTTTATAGAGTGCTTTACCCGACGACACGATTTCACCTTCATGCATATATAAGGTAAGTACAGTTCCATTCACTGGATTGATGATCCTTGATTTGTTTAAATAATCTTCCGCCATTGCCTTTCTCTTTTCAAGCGGTTCTTTTTCGCTGGTGATACCACGATTTTGAATGGCTGATAATTCTTTTTGCGAAGCAATCTGTTGTCTGGTAACTGTAATTTGACTTTCCGCAGTTTTTAGCTGTTGTTTTAAGATATCAACCTGGGCATTCAAATCATCGAGCTGCTTACCGGATGCAGCATCTGCTTTAACAAGTTTTTCTGTGCGATTGCGTTCGGTGATAGCTGTATTTAATTGAATTTGAATTCCCTTCAATTGTTCTTTTTGTAATTGTTCCTGCGATTCGAGTATTTTTACTTGTGGTTCAGCAGATACGGTTTTACTTTGAATTGCTGAGATACTTGCATTTAATTGTTCCGTTTGCAATTCATATTGAATCGGATCGATGTTGCCCACAACTGAATCCTTTTGCAATTCCATTCCCTCTTTCACCGTAAAAGAAACAATTTTCCCATTTGCTTCTGCAGATACTATTATTTCTTCAGATTCAAAAACTCCTGTTGCATCAAATTTTAATCCGTTGCCATTACAGGAAAACAATATGAACAATAGTAAACATAATTTTAAAGTGATCGCTTTCATATTTGCTGATTAATTGCCTGAATAAAAATGATGTAAATAAGCGGATTGCAAAAATTGAATCTGATGAATGGCTTCATTGGTTCGGGCTTGTTCTTCGGCATTCAATTCGCGTAGGTAATCACTAACCGTAATCACTCCATTTTCCCATTGTGCTTTAGCCGCTTCTTTGATTTTTCTTCTCAGTTCGACAAGTTCCTTATCAGTGGCTAACAATTTTTGGTATTTGTTGATTTCTTCTTGTTGTTGAATAAGACTCAATTGCGAATTAAATAAGAATGTTTCTTTTTGCAATTCTGCAATGTTTTTATTGCTAATATTAATGCGACTGCCATTTGCTTTAGTATAAAAGGAAGACAGATTCCAGTTAAATTTAAGTCCCGCGATATAGTAGCTTTGAAATCCTTCTTTTAAAAAATTGAGTGCCGGATTTGAATACCCCAATTGAACAAATGCTTGCAAATGTGGAATACTTGATGATCGATTATTTCTATATTGATATTCTGAAAGTGAAGCTTGCTGATCGTATAATTTAATTTCGGGCCGGTTAATTTGAGTGTTTAATGGTGGCGCATCCGGCAATATAAAATTTACATTGCTATCCAGATTCCTATTGATGAACTTTGAAAGCAATAATATCCATTGAGCTTGCGATGATTTTAATTCATCTTTGCGTTGATCTGCTTTCAGTTGTTCTGCCTCCAAAGCATACAAAATATTTGCAGAAATAGCTTTTGCTTCAAGGGCGGCTTTTGCTTTTTTAATTTGCTCGTTGAGATCAATGTTTAAAAGATCTACGCTTTTCAATTGTTTTTGAATGAGTAGGTTTCCAAAATACAATTGTTGAACCCTTTCCTTGATTTTGTATAATTCAGATTCTGTTTTAATCATCTCCATACGCGAACTTGTGCGAGCGATATTTTTTTGCGCAGAGATTTGTCCACCATCATAAATCACTTGTCCGATGTCGAGGTAAATTTTATACTGATCCTTATTTGGAGGAGCCGGTAAATCAAGACCGGGAATTTTTAAATCAAAATGTGTAACTTCAGATTGATATGTTGCCTGAGCATTTAAATTAAATTGTGGCCACCAGGCTTTGGATATATTCGAAACATTGTATTTTTCAGTTTTGGTAATCAGATCCAGTTGCTTAATCATTGGATAATTTTCCCTCGCTAAACTTAAGCATGAATCCAAACTCAAACTTGTTGTTTGCGTATATCCAGTTGAACCAATAACAAACAGGAAAAAAGACAGTAGATATTTTGACATAAAAGCCGGCTTCAATAGAAAAAAGGGACTGAATGGATCAATCGTTTTTCGTAATGAGATATTAAACAAGTTATGATAAAGAAGGTTGAACCAACGCAATCACATATTATTGAATGGAATCTGTATTTATTACCTTCAATGCTTCCCTATATTGATTCGAACTTAGGGACTCCAGATTAGCCAAGCCGTGTTCAAAATCGGGGCCCAACATTTTATCCATACCCCAAAACATATTAATAGGTCTAAAGATAAATGGAATGTCGCCGGCATCGGTCCAGACTACTTTTGTTTTGTCAGCAGCAATTTCCGAAAGTTGAAAAGTTCCAATCGAACCCATATCTGGTGGACCATTAAATTTCAATTTATACTTTACATACTTTGGAGGATCGACTGTTAGCAATTCAATTTGACCAGCGCCAGTTTTATCACCAACCCATTTCATAATGGAACCTGTTTTACCATCTGGTCCTTCATACGTATTGACAACAGTGGGATCCATTTCTTTCCAGGGCGACCAGTTCTCCCAATTGCGCAAAATGCCAAGATGAATATACACTAATTTTTGTGGAGCATTAATGATTGCAGATCTCTCTACGATGTATGAAGACTTTGCTAAAAAAGCACTGATCAAATATACTATTAATAGTATTAGTAATATTTTGAGAATTGTTTTTATTACTTTCATGGAGTAAATTGATTAATTGTTGGATTGTTGGATTGTTAAATTGCTGAATTGTTAGATTGTTAAATTGTCCCGTAGGGATCCCTACGGGATTAGATTGTTAAATTGCTAAATTGCTATACTGTTAAAATGTTTGGTGATTTTCCCACTTCTTAATTTTTTAATTCCTTCCCAGCTATTCTGCGGGATCTCCTACCGCTAGAGGGATCCAACATTCTTTCCCCGCAATTCTGCGGGATCTCCGCTACGCTCTGACATTCCTTCATTCTATAATTCTTTAATTTATTTATCCACTTCCCATTTACAATTTGTTTTTCTGACCAATATTTAATAAATAGTTTAACTCCCAATGAAGCTCCGGCAATAATTGAAAATATTCCTCCAAACCACATCCAGTATGGATGAGGAATCTGGTAAAGATTGATTATGGTTGCAATGAGTAAAAAAACGGTAAGGTATACGCTGTTTTGCAATGCATTTAATTCATCGAAATAGCTGGCTACAAATGAGCTTGTCAGGGCGCCTAAAAACCAAGCAAATAAAAGCATAAGCATAGCTCCGAAAGGCAAGGCTTTAATCCATTGATCCATGGCTGGTTTATCATTGTAGTCAAGTCCTTCAGGCATTGGAAACATTAGATGGCTGAGGTACTCCACCAAAAAGATTACTATGCTGGCGGCGAATAAGCCAACAAGGATGGAAACTATAGATTTCATTGAACCGGGTAAATTTTTTGCAAGATAAGAAAAACACCACTATGAGCTATACGCCAGGAACTAGATGCTATGAAAATCCTAACAGTTAGGAAGATAATACAGGTGTTACCAGAAAACTAATTCAATACATTTTAAAAATTCTGGAATACTTCTTATTTTGTCATCGAATTAGGAATGAGACCCTGAAACTTACTTGGGATTAGCCATAACACGGCGGCACCAAGTATACATGAGAACACAGAAGTCATAAGAACATTTGATTATTGGATTCAGTTAAGAGCACTAAAACAGGACTACCAAAGACTGATCAGCATTGATTTGAAACATTTTCGTTTCGCCGCTTTGTTTCGACGTTCAAGCAACACAGCCAATTTCATAATGATAGAACTGGCATAGGCGAAGCTATATATAATCCGTAGCGAATAAGCTCAAACTGAACACTTTAAAAAATACATCTTAATTATTAATTGAATAAATATTTTACTAAAAATAAAAAATCAATTTTATGAAAACAAATAAACCAAATCAACCAAAAAAAGGATCTTACCAATCTAGTGAAATCAAAACCAACCAAGTGCAACTCATTTACTTCTATCATAAAGAAATGCATTGTATTGGATTACACTTTACCTGCAATTCCATTCTTTCAGGATTTATTAAAAATATAGAAGGATCGAAATACAGCAGTAGCCAGAAGTGCTATTATTTGAAGTACGAAGAAAGCACGTTCAAGCAATTAATTGATATTTTTAAAATGGGTGGAATATATCCAGACTATAGGGGGTTTTTTCAAAACATGGAAGCACATTCAAAAAATCAAGTAACAAATAAAGCGAACAAAAATATCAATCCGGAACCCACTTTACTTTGCGAAGAATCCAACAGTGCCATTGAACTGTTCACCCGATACCTACAGCAGAAGCGATATGGCACCAGCACAATAAAAACATATAAAAATGCACTCACTGTATTTTTAACACACACTAAGAAGAAACCTGAAGAAATTCGATATGAAGATTTGGAGTTGTTTAATCATGAATATATTTTGAAGTATGGTTATTCAACTTCTTATCAAAACCAGGTCGTCAATGCCATCAAACTTTATTTTGAAAAATACCAGAACAATCATCTTGACATTACTAAATTGGAAAGGCCAAGAAAGTCAAGTCGATTGCCAAAGGTGATTGACAAGAACAATGTTGAAAAACTTTTAAAAAGCATAACAAACAAAAAACATCAAATTGCATTAACCTTGATTTATGAATTAGGGCTTCGATCCGGTGAATTGATTAATTTGAAATTGAAGGACATCAACGGAACTGATAGAACTGTAATCATACGCCAGGCTAAAGGTGCCAAGGACCGTATACTCCCAATTAGTGAAAAGATGTTGATAAAGTTAAGAAACTATTATACAATATGTAAACCAAAGACATACCTAATTGAAGGAGAACATCAAGGAATGCCTTACTCGCAAAGAAGTTTGTCGGCTGTTTTCAGGCAAAATTGTGACCGGGTCTTTGGAAAAGGCAGTTTTGTTACACACAGTCTACGCCATAGTTTTGCTACTCATAATATGGATGCTGGAGTAGACCTACGCTTTATCCAAGAAATGTTAGGGCATAAATCCAGCAAGACCACTGAGATTTATACCCATGTCAGTATGCGAAGTTTAAAAAACATAAAATCCCTCACCGACGATTTCGACATCTAATATATCCAGCAATAAACCTGCCGGAAATATACCGAATTAGTATATTTGAGGCAGGTTTTATGCGTGTATAAAGGAGTTACAGTGCATTGCGAAAGGTGATATAAAAAATGTTTTGTTCTAAGCGGGATATCTGGCTCGTTTAGCTTTCCTCCATAATTGAATCGAATTTTTTTT
>JAYVIT010000139.1:0-9957 GCA_043769965.1 Saprospiraceae bacterium | reverse complement strand
GAAGAACTCATAGCACCATTGATAATAGATGTTTGCATCGATCTACTTGGACCTGATACAATCCGGAAAGGAGAAAAATCCGGAGCACTAAATCCGGAACCTTCAGCATTCTTCAACTGAAAGGTCACCTGGAATGTACTGTTCTGCAAAACACTTTCAGCATCCGTAAATGCTTCAAAACTGATTTGCGAAAAAACAAATTCGTGAAAGAGCAAGAAAAAAAATGGAATCAGACTTCTCATTATAATTTGATTACTTTTCTTTTCTTCTTTGGCTCGTCCTTTATATTAAAATCTGGATTTGTATTTTTTTCTTCGGATTTGTATTTTGGATGTTGTCGTATTCCATTCGGATTATCAAGCACTACAACTCTAACTACTGGAGTTTTGTATTCCCTTTCTGCTGTTTTCAATTTCGCTGCATCAATAATAAATTCTCCATCATTCGGCGCTTCCAAATAATAGGTATACGAACTGCGTTGATTGACTTCACCGTTGATGATCGAATAACTCGATGCCGTATTCGGTCCGGAAACCACATTCCATCCTGCAAAAACCGGAGCAGTGAATTTTCCATTTCCATTTTTGATTTCAAATTTTACTTCCAGGTAATTACCCAACAACAAAGTGTCATTACTTACAGACACTGTAAAATCAACAGATTGTCCATGTATCTGATTGACGATTAGAATGAATGCTATAAGTATCTTTTTCATATTGTTAAATTTTTATCATTTCGAAATAGGATTTGGGATTTAGGATTTAGGATTTGGGATTTTAAAAAACATACGATTTCCATTTTTTCCTTCCTTCCCCGCAATTCTGCGGGATCTACGCTTCGCTTCGACATTCCTTCCCCGCCTTGCGGGATCTCCGCTACGCTACGACATTCCTTCATTCTTTAATTCTTTAATTACTTCCACCTCACCAATCCTTGGCACGTTTTGGCGATTTGCTTTGCGATTTTTGTAAACGCTCTCTAATTTTTTTGTCGCGATCATCCACCATTCTCAATAACTGCTCTGCCTGGTCTTTGTTCATTTGATCCTTTTTTTCTTCTTCCGCGCTTTGATTTTTATTTTTATTTTTTTCTTTGTCCTGATTTGAGGATGATTCCTTTCGTTTATTTTTTTCTTCTTGCTGTTGATCCTGTTTTTGTTTATCTTTTTGATCCTTATTATTCTCCTGGTTTTGTTGTTCCTGTTTGTTCTGTTCGCCCTGCTTATTTTGATCGCTCTGCTGTTGCTGCTGTTGTTGTTGAATTTGTTTTTGTCTTTTTGCGAGTACCAGATTTTGTTTGGCTTCCTTATCTTTTGGATTCAGTGTCAGCGCTTCCTGGTATGCTTTGATACTTTTATCATATTCCTTTTGATTGAAGAATGCATTGCCTAAGTTGTAAAATGCTTTAGATTTGTTAGCATTATCCTGAGATTGTTGTAAACTTTTTTCATAGGATTCGGCTGCTTCTTTGGTTCTTCCTTGTTGAAAGAGGCTATTGGCAATGTTGTATTGATTTTTAAATTCAGGTTTAATTTCATTTGCTTTGCGATAAGCTTCTTCCGATTCCACATAATTTGAATCTTTATATAATTTATCTCCCTTAATGGAATAGATCTTTGAATCCTGAGCCCCCAACAAATCAACAATTAAACAATACAACAATGTAACAATGCACCTTCTATTCATTTTTCCTCCTCGTTAATACAGTTTCAAAAATAAGTAATCCGAAAGCCAAAAATAATATGTACTGATAATAGGATTCATAACTGCTAAACGAATGATAAGTAACATCTTTCTTTGATAACAATGCAAATCTCTTTTTCAAATTTTCGAATGCTGCGTCTCCGTTTTGAATTTCCAATACTTCTGCCTGGGTTGCATCTGCAATATCTTTTAACAACTGGCGATTGGGTTTGCTCATTATTAATTTACCTTCTTCATCTGTTTTGTAATTTTCCGAACCATAATTCATATTTGGCACCGGTGCACCTTGTTCTGAACCAACTGGAATTGTAAAAATACTTATCCCTTTTTCTCCAGCCTGCTTGGCCGCCTCGATAGCTTTTCCTTCATGATCTTCGCCATCAGTAATCAATAGAATAACTTTATGATACCCTTCTGTTTCACCAAAAGATTTAGTTGCCATTCGAATTGCTTCTGCAATCGCTGTGCCTTGTGTTCCTATGTTTTTCGGACCAGCCATAGATGACATTAATTGTACAGTAGGAATATCGGTTGTCAATGGTGAATGCAGGTATGCACTTCCAGCGAACGAAATAAACCCAACGCGTTCAGAATGAAATCGATCCAAGAACTGCTTGATCCAAAGTTGTGCACGCGATAACCTGTCCGGCTTAATATCTGTACACAACATACTTTGAGAAACATCCAGCGTTATAAATACATCTACGTTTTGCGTTTTTATTTTTTCCTTTTTCTTACCGTATTGCGGATTGGTTAATGCCAAAATACTCAATGTGCTCATGATTAAAAATAAAATAAACTTCAATCTGAATTTATCTTCGCTGATCAGTTTGGAGTTTTGGAGTGTCTTTGGGTTGCCTAATTTCTTCCACGTCGCATTCAGCTGTTTTTTATAATTCAAATAGATTATATAAAATACAGGAATCCCTATAAGTAAAATTAAATATCCGATCTCTTCCAGTCTTAACATATTATTGAAGTATTCTTAAAAAGGTCATTTTTGAAATCCATTCGAATGCAAGCAATAGTATTCCAAAAAGCAAATACCATCTGAACTCCTCCGAATAGCGCTTTATATACCTGACTTCGATTTTTGTTTTTTCCAATTGATCAATTTCCTTATATATTTCTTTTAATTTTTCTATATTGGTTGCACGATAATATATTCCACCGGTCATTTGGGACATTTCCGTTAACAATTTTTCATCAATTGTTACTGGTGCCATTCCAAAAACATACTCACCATGTTGACTTCTGCCAATAGGAGAATAAGCTTCTCCATTGCTACCAACACCAATCGAATAAATTTTTATATTAAATGTTCTTGCAAGTTCAGCTGCTAATGCCGGTGAAATATCTCCTGCATTATTTACTCCATCTGTCAATAAAATAATGATCTTACTTTTTGCTGAATCTTCTTTTAGTCTATTGACAGAACAAGCCAGACCCATTCCAATTGCAGTGCCATCTTCTAATAATCCACAGCGCAATTCATTCAACAATACTTTAAGCGCTTCATGATCTGTGGTCAATGGACATTGTGTGTAGCCTTCTCCTGAAAATGCAGTTATACCAATTCTGTCATATGGTCGCTTTGATATAAAATCTACTGCAACTGCTTTACTCACTTCAAGCCGGTTGGGATCAAAATCTTTGCTCAACATACTGGATGAAAGATCCATTGTCAAAAAAATGGCAATACCCTCTGCATTTATTTTTTCTTCTTTCAGTATCCATCTTGGTCTGGCCAAAGCAATTATAAAAAATGCAATTGCTAATAATTTTAAATAGGGAAATAATTTTAACAGATTTGATTTCCAATTACTTCGTTTTCCAAAATAATTGAGACTTGGAAATTCCAATGCATTAGTTGTTGACTCTGACTTTTTAATTAACCTATACCATATCCACGGCAATACTAATAGTAGCAGAAAAAACCATGGTGACTCCCATTCCAAGCGATCCAGTATCATCAACATCATTTGATTTTTCTTAGCACCAATTTATTATTTGAAGATAAACCAAAAACACCTCTTGAGAAAAGATCCTGCTTTTTCCAAATGCTAACAAGCCAGACGAACGGAAGAAATAAGGTTATAAATGGTAAGACAAAAATCATCAGTAGTAGTTGGATGACCTTATGATTTGAAATACTTAAAATATTAAATTGCCATCTGAAAAATACTCCGATGTGCATTTCATGCCATTTAATCCACGATTCAGGCAATTGAAAAGCGGATCTGTTGATCAGTTGATGTAGCAATTCTATTTTACCAAGATTGGTGCTATCATACAATTGCAATAGTTCAGATGGAACTGTCTCGATTTGATTTTCAAACTGAGACGCCATGGATTCTCCCAACAATGCCAACCAATGCATCCTGGTTTCTTCCAATATGGATTCTGAGAAATCTGCATTTTCTTTTACAAATTGTTTTGCAAAATCGAACCAGTGTAAATTTTTTTCTGACAATGGAACCATGTTAGCAAATTTTGCAAAATCACTTTCTTTGAAGCAATCTCTTAATACTTCCCAATCTTTTATTTCCTGCCTGCTTGTTTTAATAAAATCTATTATTTCTCCGCTGGTATTTTCCAATGCTGGTACTTTCAAACCTGCTGATAAATAATTTCTTAAGATAAGATTAAGTCCATCATAAAATTCTTTCACTTTTCCATTTTGCCATAACTTCTTTTCATCTAGCTCATACAAAGATTGTAGAGATTGTTCCCAAATCTTTCTTTCCAGTGGCAAGTAAATAACTGATGGTTTGATTCGGTCCGCTTTGAAAAATAACCACAATACAAAAAGCATTCCTGCAATCAGAAGAATACCTAATACAATCAATGTAAAATATCTGAACTCAGTTTTGGTTTCTTCAATTGATTTGATCGGTCTTAGTATATTTAAGCTGTCCGATGGATTGGTCACTTCAATACTCAATGGATTGCCCAATTGCAATATCGAATCCTTATCAGGAAGAATGCCGAGGGGTCGTATAGTATAATAACCACTGTCAAATACCGTAAACAAAATTTTCCGCTCATAAGATCTATTAACCAGTGTCCAGTTTCCTTTATCGACAATATGAAACCAGGACATGGTATCAAGAATTGTAAAAGGATTTTCACCAATATCCTTTTCGTTTGTGGCAAGGGTAAGATATTGCTGATCACCAATCAACATGCTTATTGAATCTAGCTTTTGTGCAAATACGAATTGCGCATTAAGCTGCATGGTACAAATGCATATTGAGAAACTAAAAATGAAATGTAAAAAATATCTCAAATCAATGGCGCTTTTTGAAAAAATTCAACAATACTTTAATATACGAATCATCCAGGTCCAATTGCAAAAAATCTGCATTTGCCCTCGAAAAGAATTGTCTTAATTGTGTATAATGTTTTTGTTGTGTAGCGGAATACTGTTCCATCCATTGTTTATCCGAAGTGTCAATTAATATTTCATTACCAGATTCTGCATCTTTCAGTTGAATCAACCCAACAGACTTCATTGACTTCTCTAATGGATCCAGAATTTGAAGACCGATTACATCATGCCTGCGCGAAACAATTTTTAAAGTGGATTCAGGAATTGGATCGTGAAAATCTGAAAGCAAAAAACAAATCGTCTTTTTGGTTTGCACACTATCCAAATATTGCAGTGGTAAATCAAAACGGGTGCGTCCTGCATCAGATCGTGTGACTATCAATTCCCTTATCATTCGCAAAATATGTTGCCTGCCTTTTTTAGGTGGAATATATAAATGAATTTTATCACTGAATAAAATCATACCCACTTTATCATGATTCTGTGTTGCAGAAAACGCAAGTACCGCTGCAATCTCAATCATCCATTGCATTTTATTCTGATCCAGTGAACCGAATAAAGTTGAACGGCTGACATCAACCAACAACATTAATGTGAGTTCGCGCTCTTCCTCAAACACTTTCACTTGTGTTTGCCCAGATCGAGCGGTAACATTCCAGTCAATATGCCGGATATCATCTCCGAATTGGTATTCTCTCACTTCAGAAAAAGACATTCCTCTTCCTTTAAATGTGCTATGGTATGCACCTGAAAACAAATGATGGCTTAGTCCTTTTGTTTTGATTTCTATCTGTCGAACTTTTTTGAGTATTTCCTGCGTGTCCATGTTTAAAATACTTTTCTCAATGGTCCGCTTTTGCGAATGTGTTCCAGAAGTAAAGCGTAGGGCACAATTATCTTTCGCGTACCCCAAACTGAATTGAACTCAGATGTAAAACAGAATCCTTCAGGTCTTAAAGTCCACTGACTAAAATATTCCACATCCATATATGCTCTGAACCGGTTTGAGGTATTGATTGACATCATTTCTTTTTTCTTCCATGAAATATAATCAGCGAAATACGATTTGTAATCAAAATCTTTTTCGAATAGTTCTTCAATACTTATGATGCGATTCATTTTTCTATCGTAAGTAAAAGGTAAACTTCTTTCTACCTCACTCCAAGGTTCTGTAAAATGAAATATTCCACTTACCCAATCGGGATTTATCCAATCAATGTCCATATTGACTGTAGCGTCCTTTTGTTCTTGTAATGCACCGGGTTGATAAAACGAAATAACTTGCTCCGTCCATTTATTGATAAAATCTCCGATCCAAAAATCAAATTCGCGATCACCAATCTGAATGTACTGTGCATACAAACGGATTGCCGGCATACTCAAGTTCTTGCAATTGAAATAAAATTTATTTTCCAAAAGCCAGTTTTCAAAAATCTGAAATTTTCCTTTGTACAATTCTTCCACCTGCACACGTTTGGGTTCTGGAGTTGTTACCTTATATTCTTTAAATTGCTCACCGAAATAATCGTGAATTCGCAAATCCATTTTTTGACAAATTACATCTTTACAATTTCCATTAATAATATAACCTGTCAATTTTGAAGGAAGGCTTATCGTACCGAATATCCGCTGATCTTTTTCTTTTTGAAGTTGTACGAATACCGGAATCTGATCCATTATTCCGCTATAAGATTGATACCAAACCTGGGGCGGACAATCCAATACTTTAAATCCATCGCGATTGACTTTTTCGAATTCAATATATCTCCCTTTATCTTTGCGGTTATCAATAATACGCACCAATAGTCCGCTTGCATTCAACTCTCCCATCAGATAGCCTGTGATGTCTAGGCTGGTATCTTGCAACACTAGTTTAATATGTTCCACGTGAAAACTGCCTTCAGCAGTATTCAGCTCATTCTTGCTCAGGTTTTGTAAAATGCCTTTGTATTCTTTCGAATTATGTCCGAGAGTAAACACATAACTATCTCCTTCTGTACTTATACCTGAATAGTGATTGATCCAAACACCTTGTTGCGTTGTGCCAAACATATCCATGACCTCATGTACTTTTAAGGATACTGTTGTTGTTTGGCAAATAATTGCGTTTGCGAAAATTACGATTATAAAAAATATGAAATTGTATTTCATTGTTTCGTTCTACAAATATTTCACCCCTACGGGGTTTTGATTTAATATTTTATTTATCAATCTACCTATATTGCACCCTTACAGGGTTTTATTTTTTTGGAACATACAACGATGGGCGTTGCCCGTCGCTATATCATTGCGCCCCTTCAGGGCTATAATAATTTCACCCTTTCAGGGTTTTTAATTTTTTGATTCTCTGTTTATTCGTTTTCATTTGTTAATTCTTCATTGAATTTCGCGATGGGCGTTGCCCGTCGCTATATCATTTCGCCCCTTCAGGGCTATAATAATTTCACCCCCGCCTGCAGGGCAGGCCTACAGGGTTTTATTCTTTTATTTTTTCCCCGCAATCCTGCGGGATCTCCGCTACGCTTCGACATTCTTTAATTCTTTCATTCCTTCATTCTCTTAAGGTACTTCGACTCTCGATAATATCCTCGAAATAATTTCATCCTGATTTATATTTTCTGCTTCGGCTTCATAGCTTAGACCGATACGATGACGCATGATGTCTTTACAAACATTTTGTACGTCATCGGGAATGACAAATCCGCGATGTTGCATAAATGCATGTGCTTTACTTGCATGGGCAAGAAAGATACTGGCTCTTGGTGATGCACCATACTGGATCCATTGGGACAGTTCTTTTAATCCATAGTTTTCCGGGCGACGGGATGCAAATACCAGTTGGACGATATATTTTTCAATGCGTTCGTCCATATAAATTTTCGCAACAGATTTCCTGGCTTTGAGGATATCAGAGGTATGAATAACGGCATCGATTTTTTCATGGATCTGGCTATTGAGATTCCTTCTCATGATTTCGCGCTCTTCATCCATGGTAGGATAATCGATGATCACTTTCATCATAAAGCGATCGGTCTGTGCTTCGGGTAATGGATAAGTTCCTTCTTGTTCAATTGGATTTTGAGTTGCCAATACAAGAAATGGTTCTTCCAGAAAAAATGTCTCCTTACCTATAGTAACCTGTTTTTCCTGCATGGCTTCCAGCAAAGCGGATTGCACTTTAGCAGGAGCCCTATTGATTTCATCTGCCAAAATGAAATTGGCAAAAATGGGGCCTTTGCGAACAGTAAAATTTTGGTTAGAAGGATTGTAAATCAGCGTACCTATTATATCAGCCGGCAAGAGGTCCGGAGTGAATTGAATCCTGTTGAAACTGGCATCCACGGATTGAGCTAGTGTTTTAATGGCCAGGGTTTTAGCAAGACCAGGTAAACCTTCCAACAATATATGTCCATTTGTAAGCAGGCCAAGGATCATTCGATCCAGCATCTGGCTCTGTCCTACAATTATGCGTTGTTGTTGGGCTATCAACTTATCAAGGAATGCACTTTCAATTGCAACCTGTTGATTAAGTGCTTCGATATCGAGATATTGTGACATATTTAAAATTATTTGAGCTATAAGATGACGAAATGATCAATTTTGCGTTTTACTATTTTTAAAAAGAAAGGCTAAAAACGCTAAAAAAAGACAATCGGGGCATATGTCGAGATATAATTTTTACTTAATTAACATTTTATTTTGCATTAGCTTACAAGCTCAGGATGCACCAGATTATTTTATCAATGAAATCAGCATCGAAAAACTATATAAAGGTAATCTACTTGTGAGATTGGAATCGAAAGAAAAGAAAATCCAGTTTTTAAATACTGCCAGGAATGCAAATAATTGCAACCAAAAATGTAAACAAAAACTACAAGATCAAGTCGATGAAATTATTCAGACAAGAGACCGCTTCAATCTGCAATTCATGAAGTCGTTTGAAATTTATTTTTCGTTTTGCCCTATTTATTTTTATTATGATAAAGATCATCAGAATTTGGTTAATGCTAAATTCATTGGAAATTTTTTTCTGGATAAAAAACTACAAACCATTCGTATTGATACATTCCAAAAAGACAGCATTTTCATTTTAAAGAAAGACATCACTCCAAATTCGGAAAATGAAGGATGGTTGATTCAAACTTCTGATGGGTATACACTCAAAAATGGATTTCCATTTGTTTCCGAAAATAATTTTACAACCATTTGGCATCGAATTACTTCTTCTGACCATCTCATCAAAAACTGTGATTATATGGTCACTGAATTGAATAAGAAATTATATGAATACTTAACAGGCAAATATCTTGAAGAGAAAAAACATAGATTTTATCCATATCACGATCCATTCTTTAGGATGCCCCCACCTCCACCTCCACCTCCAAGTTACATTCCCTTCAGAAGGTAATTTGACTTAAATTCCATATTGGTTGCAAAAATTTAATTCTATGAAATTACTTTCGAATTTGATTTTTATTGATGAGAAGCACTCCGCAAAAGATCAATCCTAAACCCAGGAAATCATTCCAACCAAGCACTTCATGATCCATAATACCTATTACAATAGCCACAACTGGCATAAGATATGTGACTGATGCAGCAAACATGATATCTGCACGCTTGATTAAAATATTAAAGAGACTCATGGCAACTGCTGTACCAAATACTCCTAATAACAATGCATAGGGTAATGCATGTCGAGCTTCTTCGCTGGTTTGAATTCTATCTGGAATGCCCGTATAAAACAATAAAGGAATTGAAGGAAGCAACAACATAAAATACATTAATGAAGTCAATGGCAAACTAGGCAATCCCATTAAATGCTTTTTTAAAAAATTCGAACTAAAACCATAAAGCAAAGGTGCCAGTAAAGCAACACTGAAAAAGAATACATCTGCCTTGAATTCGCTATTCGGTTTGAAC
>JAYVIT010000138.1:0-11620 GCA_043769965.1 Saprospiraceae bacterium | reverse complement strand
AAAGTCAGTTTCACACTGGTCCAGAACATTAAAAACAAAACCGTCAACAAGGCTAAAATATCTGCTGCGATTGTGATGAGTCCTTCCGAAAAGACACTATTCACCGTTTCGAGATCATTGATGACCCTTGTAGTATTTGTTCCGACAGGAGTTTTGTCGAAATAGGAAAGACGCAAAGAAAGAATGTGATTGTAGACTTTATTTCTAAGATCAAAAATGATTTGTTGACCCATCGTATTGGTCAGAATAGTAAAACCGTAACGCATTGCAGTCAAGGCCACCAATGCTACTAAATACCACATGGCCATGATTTTTAAACCATGTAAATCCTGCACCATAATATGTTCATCCACCATGATATTGGTGAGGTAGGGCAGTATCGCATTCAGTGGAGCCATTGCAATAGCAAGTATTGCTGAAGACCAGAATATCAGGCGATATGGTCTTATAAATTTAACCAGTCTTTTGAGGATCTGAAAACTAGACATGAGAGTTGATCGGTAAATAATGCTTGGAGGATGGAGATTGTTCAGAGTTGAAATAATTTGACCATTGACCATTGACCATTGACCGCCGACCGCCGAATTAAGAAAGTTAGCAAGTGGCAAGGAGGCAAGAAGCAATAGGCAGCATGCAATTAGCAATGGGCAAAAGGTAATTTAATATTCTCGATGGAATAGAAATGACATGTCTTACTCTCAACCTTTGATTAAATTGAAAAATAAGACATGTCATTTCTTTATCCCTGAAGGAAGAGAAATGACATGTCTGTTCACGAGCTTTAATTAGAATGAAAAATAAGACAAGTCATTTCTAAATCCCCATTTCCAACCTACCTTTTACTTCTGAGTTGACTGATAACTGATAACTGTCGACTACATTTGTCCCTCATCCGCAAAACTATAATACCCCTGATCCGAAATAATCAAATGGTCCAATACTGAAATATCCAAGGTCTGTCCGGCAGATTTCATTTTTTTGGTTAGGTCTATATCCTGGCTGCTTGGTTTTACGGATCCGCTTGGATGATTATGTACCAAAATAATACCTGTTGATTTCAAATCCAAAGCACGGGTAAATATGAGTCTGCTATCTGCAACTGTTCCTGTAATACCACCTTTACTTATGTTTTCCATGGATAATATTTTGTTGGCTCTGTTCAAATACATGACCCAAAATTCTTCATGCTGAAGATCCTGAAGATGTGATCTAATCAATTGATAAGCAGATTGGCTTCCATTGAGAATAGCTTTTTCTTTGGCTTCAGATTGCTGTCGTCTTCGTCCCAGTTCAAGTGCAGCTTCTATACTTATAGCTTTGACAGAACCAATGCCTTTGAATTTTTTTAAGCGATCAATACCAAGTTTACTTAATTCAATCAGGTTTTGATCACAACTATCCAGAATTCTCTTTGCTAAATCAACTGCGGATTCTTCTTTATTACCAGATGCCAAAATTATGGCCAGTAATTCCGAGTTGCTCAAAGCAGATTTTCCTTTGGTCAACAGTTTTTCGCGAGGTCTGTCATCCTCGGCCCATAATTTTATAGGACTACCGTGAGGGTACTCGTTGGGGTGTTTCATGGGATAAAAATAAGAAATTCAGAACATGGAGTGATAAATTTTGAATTTTAAATTTTTGCTCCTTCCAAATTCATCATTCCATGTTCGTTGTTCGAAATTCATTTGCTTTTAACCAATCTTCATGATCGATTCCTATAATGATTGATATCGTTTCGCACCTCTGGTGCTGAATATGCCGCGCCTCTGGTGCTACAAATATTTCGCCTCTACGAGGCTATTATTTTTGTAAATCGCCCAATTTAAAAACCAAATATATTACCCGAATCAAATTCACAAAGATTACCATTTCTATGTTGTTGCTTGAAGCCTGCTTGCAGCAGACAGACGTCCCGCTTCAAGCTTTTAGTTGTTGCTTGAAGAGCGTCCCGCTTCAAGCTTTTGGTTACCTTTACATCAAATCTATTTATGGAATCTTCATCTCCTTCCAAAGCATTTTCAGACTTCCTTAGCTTTTTTCCAAAAGCAACTTTGCCATTGACCATTCAACATGATGATCATCATCATTTCAGTAAATCAAATGATGCACTTCCGGATGAATTACTGCAAGATTTCATTATACCTAATCTTGATTTTGAAATAGATGAGTTTACGGAATTTCTGCCCTGTCTTCAATTTGAGTCAACACATGGAATGCATCACGTTGTGCTTTGGACAGCCAGGTTGATGCATTACTCTTTTTATGTAATGAACTTTAGTGCACAAGGACTGTTTCTTGACATGGCCGAGATTGCAGGGTTCTATTCGGATAATGATAAGCTCATTCAAATGATGGCTCATGTAGACGCGGAAGGGAATCTATTTCTGGTTGAAGGAAACTTGAATGAGATCCATAACGAACTAAGTCCGGACAAAACAAAAAAATGGCAACTTGAAATTTTACCTGACGGACTTTTTCAAACTATAGCAATCAAGCTCTGATCGTTTTCATTCTCTCTACTAATTCATGAAAAGAAACACATACAAAAAAAGGAATTCACCCAAAGTAAAATCCGCTCCTCAAAATTTACTGAAAGATAAATTAGTCGCATTTTTAAGTAAACATGCAGGTAAAAAATTTTCTGTTTTTCAATTAGCTGAAAAATTGAGAGTCAGAGATGTTCGAAGTATCATAGAACAACTCGATATCCTGGTTGAAAAGAAACAAATTTTTTCAAACGACAACCAGAAGTATTTTGTGAAAGCGATGTCATCACCTTCTGGGAAAGTTGCAGTCTATGAAGGATATGTGGATATGGCGCGTGCAGGATTTGCGTATATCATTTGTAAGGATGAAGGCAAAGATGTTTACGTCGCACAGAAAAATCTAAGGAGTGCAGAAGATGGTGATCTGGTAAAAGTTGAGATTATAAATGTTTATAAAACCAAACCGGAAGGACGCATTACAGAAATACTTCAACGATCCAGAAATCAAATCATCGGAATCGTAAGATTTTTCAACAAACAAGCGATCGCTTACGCGCAAAGTGGCCAAAAAGTTTTTGAAGTCCGGTTAGACATTCCAAAAACCATTGTTGTAAATGAATTCGATAGGGTTATTGTTTCGATCACAAAATATAAGGATAGAGCTAATGATCTTTTAGAAGGAAAAGTCATCCGGAATTTAGGAAAGGAAACTTCCATAGATGTCGAAATGCAAAGCATACTTGCAGAAAAAGGATTTCCTCTGGAATGGAGTGAGGGTTTGTTAGCGGCTGCAAATAAAATTCCGGAAGAAATAGCGCTCCATCCGTATCGTAAAGATTACAGACAGATCACCACATTTACCATTGACCCATTTGATGCAAAAGATTTTGACGATGCATTGTCTGTACAAAAAAATGAAAATGGAAGCTGGGACATTGGTGTGCACATTGCAGATGTCAGTCATTATGTGGATGAGCATTCTGCTTTAGACAAAGAGGCATTGAAAAGAGGCAATTCCGTTTATTTGGTTGATCGCGTGCTTCCGATGCTGCCTGAAAAATTATCCAATCAATTGTGTTCTTTGAGACCGCGTGAAGATAAATATACCTTCTCTGTCATATTTACATTGAGTCCTGACTATACAATTACAAATCATTGGATCGGCAAAACTTTAATTCATTCGAATCACCGCTTCACGTATGAAGAAGTGCAGGATATTCTGGATACAAAACAAGGAGACTATAAAAAGGAATTGCTTTTATTAAATGAAATTGCAATTGATATTCGCAAGAAACGAATGGAGAATGGTGCGATCGATTTTGATTCGGAAGAAGTGAAATTTAAATTGGATGAAAAAGGAAAGCCCGTTGAATTAATTGTGAAAGAAAGAAAGCAGTCACACATGCTTATCGAAGAGTTTATGCTTTTGGCAAATAAGTATGTTGCAAGTTACATGTCTGCAAAAAATAAGGAACAACCCATTCCCTTTGTATATCGAATTCATGACAAACCCGATCCGGCAAAGCTGGAAGAGTTTGCAATGTTTGCATTGGAGATGGGAGTTAAACTCGATATGAGTTCGCCAAAACGGATTTCAGCATCATTAAATAAGTTGACTGAGTTGACCCGTAAAAATGAGGCGCTTAAAATTTTGCAGCCTCTTGCAATTCGGTCAATGGCAAAAGCAGAATACAGTGTTGAAAATATTGGTCACTATGGATTGGCATTTAAATTCTATTCGCATTTTACATCACCGATTCGTCGGTATTCGGATTTGGTAACACACAGGATTTTGTTTGCAAATCTTAAAGAGACTTATCGAATGGATCAAGGTATATTGAGCAGACAATGCCAGCATATATCCAACCAGGAACGAAAAGCGATGGAAGCGGAAAGAGCATCGACTCGTTTTTTTCAGGTGTATTATTTAAAAGATCGCATCGGAGAAATTTTTGAAGGACGCATTATTGGAATGAATGACCAGGGATTTTATATTGAATTAGAAAAAGTAAAATGCGAAGGCTTTCTTCCTTTCAATCAATTTGAAGAAGAAATAATCATAAACAGAAATCGCCTACAAGCAACTGCTGCAATAATTAATAAGACCTGGAAGATCGGCGATAAACTCAAAGTAAAATTAGCAGATGCTGATTTGAATAAGAAGGAACTTTTACTTTCGTATTATTGATGAACTTAAGCAGAAAACCAGAGAAACGGAAAAACGGTTGAATAGCTTTCTTAGTTGTTTCCCCATTTCTCCTCTTCCCCAAATAAAACTTTGAATTTCAACTATTTATATAGATATCATTAGAATTGCTTCTCTTCTTCCCCTAAAATTCGTACCTTCGCACTCCGTTTTAGAAAATTAAGCGACCAACTGATATGAGCAAAAACAGGATACTCGTTATTACTCAGGAAATGGACCCCTATCTGGATTTGACCGGAATTGGTTCACTTATTCAAAATTTACCTGCGTATGCCCAGAATGCGGGCATGGAGATCCGGATTTTGATGCCGAGGTTTGGTACCATTAATGAGCGAAGACACAGATTGCACGAGGTAGTGAGGCTTTCAGGTATGAATATCATCATCAATGACGACGATTTTGCATTGATTATTAAGGTCGCTTCTCTTCCTGGATCAAGGATTCAGGTTTATTTTCTGGACAATGACGAGTTTTTCAAGCGCAAATACGTCTTTGAAGATGAACAGGGCAAGCTTTATGACGATAACCAGGATCGCATGATCTTCTTCTGCAAAGGTGCTCTTGAAACTGTGAAAAAATTTGGCTGGCCTCCTGATGTGGTCCATTGTCATGGCTGGATGACCAGTTTGATTCCATTTTATTTGAAGACCAGTTATAAAAATGATCCGGTTTTCAAACATTCAAAAGTTGTTTTTTCAGTTTACGATCAAAAGATTGAATCCAGCTTTAATGAAGAATTTTTGACCAAGGCAGCAATAAATAATCTCAAGCCTGAGCAATTACTTGCTTTTAAAAATGGAACAGGAATTACTTTGGATAAAGGAGCTATACAATATGCAGATGGTATTATTCAGGGTAGTAGCGATATCAGTGATGTGATATCAGCATCTATAAAATCGTCTGAAAAGCCATTTATACAAACTAAGGCAGAAGAATTCTTGCCTTCTTATATCGACTTCTACAAGAATTTGATACATTGATCCGTTAAGTCCCGTATCGTTTATAAAAATGACCCGAAAATTACTCAATGGCTTAGTTTGGTTTTGTAGTGGCCTTCTAATTTCACTTACCATTTCATGCAATGATTTTGATTCATTCGGATCAGATCTTTTAGATGACGACTGGATTAATGCCAAAGGCATTGATACCTTCAAATTTACAGCCGGTCCTGCTGATTATGATTCGGTGATTACATTCCAGAATAAAGCCACTACACTTGGATCAATTAATTTTGTCAATTCATCTTTTCCAATTGGCAAGATGTATGATCCCATGTTTGGAAAAGTGGAAGCCGGATTGGGTACTCAATTGCGAATAGTAGCTACAGATAATATTAATTTTCTGACCAAGAAAGTAGATTCTGTAATTCTTTCATTGCGATTTGACACCAGCTTGTTTTATGGAAAATATAAAGAATCAATGGATTTTAGTATTTATCCATTGACAACGGCATACAACCAATCCAATACGTATTTTAGCAATAATACCTTTGCATATGATGCAAGCAAAAAACTTGGAGGGATCACTACCTATTTGTTAGGGATAAATGAGACGGATAGTTTACCCATTACCGAAAATGATAAAAAAATTAAAGTCTTTCCTCAATTGAGAATACCAATGGACACTTCTGTTTTGATGCCGATCCTTAGATCATTTCCGGATTCAGTGTATTCTACTTTGGATAGTTTTAGCATTGCATTTAATGGTATTGCAGTCATATGTGAAAAAGGTGGTGGTATGTTATCTGTTTTGCCAGAGCATTCTGATAGTAGATTGACTATTTACTATCATGAAGTTGATACCATTCAGTCCAAACAAGAATTCAATATGGGTAGACTGGCAGTGAAAACACCAAGCTATCTTGTGGATAATCAGAATACAAAAGCGAAGGAATGTATTGATGGTGTTATATCTGGTGATAGTCTTTTATGTTTACAAGGATTTGAAGGCAGAGATATTCATATCACAATACCCTATGATGATAACTGGAATGGTAAATTCATAAATTTCGCAGTATTACAATTTTATGTGGCGGAGTTACCTGGAGATGATCCCGCAAACTATACTTTACCTGATTTGTTAGAGATATTTGATGTGAGTTCTGGATCCCGTGTAGCTATCGATGATGTTGCTTTTGGATTGAATGCTCCATCAAATTATAAAAGAATATTCGGTGGGTATCCCATCAAAACTGATATAAGTGGAAGTTCTGTTTATACGTATAAAATGAACATCACGAGACATTTTCAAAAATCACTCAAAGCTAAAAAGCCCATGGATTTGGTCATTAGCCCTTTGTTTAAATTAGAATCCCCGGCAAGGGCCCTGTTTTTTGGTCCAGGCAATTCCAAGTTTCCGGCTAAACTAATATTGACTTATTCAGAATAAGATTAAAACACTTTACTTTTACACATAATATGTGTGGCATTATCGCATATCTTGGCAATAAAAATTCTTACCCGATCATCGTGGAAGGGCTGAGACGTCTGGAATATAGAGGTTATGATTCTGCAGGCATAGCCTTGATCAATGGCGATCTTGAAATTTATAAAAAGAAAGGAAAGGTTCAGGAACTTGCAGAAATCACAGATCCAAAGAAATTGTCCGCTACTATAGGTATGGGACATACCCGTTGGGCCACTCATGGTAAGCCGGATGATATTAATGCCCACCCTCATTTTTCGGGTAATCATAGACTAGCCATTATTCACAATGGAATAATAGAAAATTATGCTACTCTTAAGGAAGCATTGACCCGCTTGGGTCATCAGTTCAAAAGTGAAACGGATACCGAAGTACTGATTCACCTTATAGAAGAATTCCAGAATAGAGAAAATCTGCCGATTGAAAAAGCGGTACGAAAAGCACTTACAAAAGTAGTTGGTGCTTATGCTATTGTGGTCATGGATAAAGAAGATCCAAATAAATTGGTAGGTGCAAGAAAATCAAGTCCTCTTGTAATTGGCCTTGGTGAAAATGATTATTTCTTTGCCTCTGATGCAACACCAATCATTCAATACACAAAAAAAGTAGTTTATCTGAATGATGAAGAAATTGCAGTATTGACCAGAGATAAAGGTTTAGAGATTTCAACACTGACTGATGATTCGATACAAGAACCAGTGATCCACGAATTGGACATGAATATGGATCAATTGGAGAAGGGAGGTTACGAACATTTTATGTTGAAGGAAATCTACCAACAATCTCAGACTATTTCAGATTGTATGAGAGGGCGATTGAATGCAGTTGAAGGTTGGGTTCGCTTAGGTGGATTGGAAGAACATATCAACAGAATTTCAAAAGCAAACCGCATCATCATTGCAGCATGTGGTACATCTTGGCACAGTGCATTAATTGGTGAATATTTAATAGAAGATCTTGCAAGAATTCCAGTTGAAGTTGAATATGCTTCTGAATTTAGATATCGCAATCCCATTTTAACAGACAAAGATGTAGTGCTTGTCATTTCTCAATCCGGAGAAACAGCTGATACACTTGCAGCAGCAGAACTAGCAAAAGAAAAAGGAGCATTGGTTTATGGAATAGTAAATGTTGTTGGTTCTTCAATAGCCAGAATGACTCATGCTGGTTCATATATTCATTGTGGTCCGGAAATTGGAGTTGCATCAACGAAAGCATTCACAGGACAAGTTACCTTGTTGACATTAATGTCTTTGGTTTTGGGAAATCGAAATGGTTCGCTTTCCAATTCCTATTATCATCAGTTGATTGCGGAACTGGCAAGCATTCCGAAAAAAGTAGAGAAAGTGTTGGCTGCAAATGATAAAATCAAATACCTGGCTTCTGAAATTCAGCATACCAATAATGCACTTTATCTTGGCCGTGGATATAATTTTCCTGTTGCATTGGAAGGCGCACTCAAGTTGAAAGAAATATCTTACATCCATGCAGAAGGATATCCAGCAGCAGAAATGAAGCATGGTCCTATTGCACTGATCGACGAAAACATGCCGGTAATTGTAATTGCCACCAATGTGAGTGCTTATGAAAAAATAGTTTCCAATATACAGGAAGTCAAAGCGCGCAAAGGAATGGTAATCGCGATTGTCACTGAAGGTGATAAAGAAATAAAAAGAATTGCTGATCACTGCATTGAAATCCCAAGTACTATTGATCCACTAACACCTTTGCTTTCCGTAATTCCATTACAATTGTTGTCTTATCACATAGCTGTCATGCGTCAATGTGATGTGGACCAGCCAAGAAATCTAGCCAAATCCGTCACTGTAGAATAATTTATTATGAATTTAGAAAATGTAGTTTTTACGTATAATACTTCTCAATCAGAGCTCATCATGCCTGAATATGGAAGAAATGTGCAGGACCTTGTTGTTTTTTGTAAAACCATCACGGATCCTGTGTATCGTCAGGCCTTTGCAGATGAAGTAGTCAATCTGATGCAAATCATGACACCGTATAATAGAAATATTGATGAGCATAGAAAAAAACTTTGGCATCATTTCTTTCGGATTTCCAAATACGATATTGATGTGGTAACTCCTTATGGATTTATACCAACACCGGATGAAGACAAATTAAAACCCGAACGGATATTGTATCCAAAAGGAACTGATAAATACAGACACTATGGAAATTATGTAAACATTCTAATTAAAAAAGCCATGGAAATGGAACCTGGACAAAAACGCGATGAATTCGCGCATATCATAGGTTCTTATATGAAGATGGCTTATAAAAACTGGAACAAAGAACATTATGTAAGTGATGAATTGATAAAAAATGATCTTGCTGTAATGTCAAACGGTCAGCTTCTCATTGATGAAAATATCATATTCGTTACACCTGCTAGTGGACCAGTTAAAAATCAACGAAGAGTTTACAAAGGACAGAATAGCAAATCAAACTTTAGAAAGAAAAATAATAACAACAGGAATAGGAATAATAATTATAAAAAACGTCCTTAGGGAAATTGTTAAATTGTTAAATTGTTGTTTTGGGAAAGTTCATAATAATTGAAAGTAAATCTAAATTTATATATTTGAAATTGAATTTATACATTTATTCGTCTTGCCTACAGCCTACCTGCCTGCCGGCAGGCAGGTAGCCTACAGCCTTCTCCTCTCATGCTTACAAAAGAACATTTTGATCTTATTGAAAAAGCAGCCATTTCCTGCATTGAAATAGAATCATCTGCCATTTCGAATTTGCGATCATCAATTGATCAATCCTTTCTCAATATTATAGAGGCCATATTTAATTCCCATGGCAGGGTAGTGGTAACAGGCATAGGAAAAAGTGCAATCATCGCTCAAAAAATTGTTGCAACATTAAATTCTACTGGTACACCTGCATTGTTCATGCATGCTGCTGATGCAATTCATGGCGATTTAGGAATGATACAAGCGAATGATCTTGTAATGTGTATTTCTAAAAGTGGAGAAACTCCGGAAATTAAAGTACTCATTCCATTAGTTAAATCAATGGGATCAAAATTAATTGCTTTGGTTTCAAATGAACACTCCACATTGGCGAAACAAGCAGATTATGTGATCATCACTCCGGTGTCTCAGGAAGCTGAACCAAATAATCTGGCTCCAACGACAAGTACTACAGTACAATTGGTGATGGGAGATGCCATTGCTGTAGCCTTATTGGCTATTCGCGGATTTAGTTCAAAAGATTTTGCGCAGTTTCATCCGGGAGGGTCGTTAGGTAAACAACTTTATCTGAAAGTAAGCGATGTTTATCCAAATCATGAAAAACCATTTGTTTCCATTCATGCCAATATTAAAGAAGTTATTGTTGAAATGACTTCAAAACGATTAGGTGTAACTGCAGTATTAGATGATGATAAAAAACTAGCTGGAATTATTACCGATGGAGATTTGCGAAGAATGCTTCAGAAATCAGTTTCGCTGGATTCTTTAACGGCTGCGGATATCATGACTGAAAACCCAAAAACCATTTCCGAATATGCTTTGGCCATTGAAGCATTTAAAATATTGAAGGATCGAAACATTAGTCAGATTTTGGTTGTTGAGAACGATCAATTTCTAGGTGTGATTCACATTCATGATCTGATTAAAGAAGGAATGATTTGAGGAAGGCTGTAGGCAATAGGCTGTAGGATGAAGAATCAAAATTAATAACAATTAAGCAATTCAACAATTCAACAATTAAACTTTCAACTCATAATCCACAACTCCTAACTTCTTCCGCCTATGTTTTTTCCAATTGGTGACGATAATGTGCAAGGTGGTTATAAACCTATTTTTTCGTATACATTGATTTTTCTTAATGTAGTCGTATTTCTATTTGAATTCAGTTTGCCTCAGGAATCTGGGGAAGCATTTGTTATACAGTATGGATCGATTCCGGTTGAAATATTATCAGGAGAAGATTTATATACTTTATTCACATCTATGTTTTTGCATGGTGGATGGATGCATCTGATTGGTAACATGTTATTCTTATGGGTATTTGCGGATAACATAGAAGCGGTTGTGGGTACATTTAATTTTTTAATCTTTTATGTACTAGGAGGTATCACTGCGACTTTCATTCATGATGTGGTCAATCCATATAGTGAAATTCCTGTAGTTGGAGCCAGCGGTGCTATTTCCGCTGTTATGGGAGCTTATTTGATTATGTTCCCTGCTGCAAGAATTAAAGTTTGGATATTATTTTTGTTTACATCCGCTTACGTACCTGCATTACTCTTTTTAGGTATTTGGATTGTCCAACAATTGATAACTGGTTTTGGATCTTTGGGACTTGGCGTAGAAGAACAAGGTGGAGTAGCATGGTGGGCGCACATAGGTGGATTTGCATTTGGAATGGTTGCTGGATTTTTGGCCAGAAAAAATTATAGCAGCAAATACCGGTATATTCGAGATAAAGAAGATTTAGTTTGAATGTATTAGGCAACTTTAAAAGTTAGTGT
>JAYVIT010000137.1:0-15224 GCA_043769965.1 Saprospiraceae bacterium | reverse complement strand
ATTTGTTTTTCATTTCCAGTTGTGCTTTTCTGAATGCTTGTGGAATTTCCATGTTATTTTCCAATAAGTTTGAATAAAATGATATCATTAATTCTTCTGTTTGGAAATCTGGAACTTGCCACAATGCCAATATCAGGTTTTTAACACCTGCAATTTTGAAAGCCCGTTGAAGTCCATATACGCCTTCGGTACCTTTGATTTCTCCTAATCCTGTTTCACAGGCAGAGAGAACTGCCAATTGTGTTTCATGAAGATTCATTTGACTTATTTCCATTGCCGTTAGTATGCCGTCTTCATGGTGTCCAGGTAAAGGTTGACAATTATTCCATCCGTAATTTCCAAATGCGAGAATCAAACCTGATCTCATCATCGGATTTATTGAGTTCATGAATGGGCAATTTTGATTTAGTAAAGCCGAATCTGATATCTGTTGGAATTCTGGAAAAAAATATCCATGAGTCGCAATGTGAATGATATCAGGACTGATTGAAGAAGCGACTACTTTATTAAAAGTTTCTTCTGTTGCATCAACTCCGGTGTATTTGTTTACAAGTACTTTATTCTTATTTAATAGTTGGCTTACATGATATGTTTCGCGAAAGGTATGATTTAATTCAGTCCAGTAATTTTTGATTACTCCTTCAAGTGAACCTGACGGGATGCCACGGGTTATTGCTTCAAGTTTTATATCATTTTTTGATGTAGGTTGAGTCTCATTATATTGAATTCCACCCATCACTAATGCGGAGCGTATCGCTTCACGTTTGTTGGAAAATTTTAAAAGTTGTCTACTACTAGTAAATTGAATAATGTCATAGTAATCTCCGGCAACTTTATATTCTGAGATTGGTATAGCCTGGATATTAATTTTTTGTAATAATCCTGAGGGTGTGTAATATATTGTTTTTAGTCCACTCAAATGAATTTCAATTTTTTCCCATACAAGTTTATACAGCGTATTTTTAGTTCTTTCAACAGGTTTTAATCCCCTCGTATTTGAGCTATATAAAGTACTTACATAATCTGAGTTTAGTGTATTTGTTTTTAAAAACAAATTTTGAATTTCATCTTCATTACATAAATTGACTAAGATCGGAGCTTTGCTGCCATAAGGAATTATCATGGCAGCATAAGTTATTATTTCGGAATTCATTTCTGAGTAATTATTGAGATGCAATATTTCAACGATAGCTTCTTTAGGTTTCAATATCTTTGAGAGATCATCAAAACTCACTATTCTGAGTATGTCATTGTAGATACTTACTTTTTGACCAAGTTGTTTTTCAAAATGAGTAGCAACGTTTTTAAGGGAGTCAATTTTAGAAATATTCTTTGGATATTTGGTGTATTCAGTTGCAATCAATTTGAATATTCTTTTTATAGTGTCACTTATATGGCTTAGCTCAGGATTTGTTTTAATAATATTGTTCAATTCAAGGTGATAGTTCATCAGGAATCCTTTAAAGAATAATTCATTCTCATATGCTTCTTTCAATAGTAGGCCAGAGACATCTTTGTATTGTAAAAGAAATGTATTGAAGTTGGTAATGTTGCTGTTAAATCCATTCAAGAACTCTTCGGATTCAGTACTGGAAAGATATTTAAAGGAATCATAAATAATGCGTTTCCTTAATTTACTTGCTTCAATAAAATATTTTGAGGCTTCAGCAGGATTATTCAATTTTACATATAATTCTGCTATGTTATCTAATAAACTTAAATACGTTCTGTTCATTTTGCCAAAATGATTCTCGTATAGTTGTTTTGCTTTAAGAAAAAGGTTTTCTGCTTTTGTCAATTGATTAGTATGAAAATAAAACATTGCAAGATTATTGTATAAATGAGGATGTACTTTATTGTCCTTTATAAGTGATGCAATGTTTAAAACTTGTATGTATAGGGATTCAGCAAGTTTGTCATTACCTTGTTTTTGTTGAATATTTGCTAAATTGTTCAGACACTCTACAAAATCTATATCTTGGTCACCATGAATTGATTTGCGGAGTTGTAGGGCTTTGGAATAAAGGGTTTCGGCTTCGTCCAATTTCAATTGATTATAGTACAGATGACCAAGGTTTTCCAAGGTAGTTACATAGTTCAAATCAAAAGTATTATCGGTGCATTCCATATGTGTTTTTGCACGTATAAAAAGATTTTCTGCTTCGGATTTATTTCCTTGTATGATATACAGTAAAGCTTGATTTGTTAAAGTGATAGCATACATGGTGGAGTTTTCAAATCCAATTTTCTTTAGTAGCTGTAAGGTTTCATTGTAGTTCTGATTAGCTTCGACTAACCGGCCAGTTTTTTTATATAATTTGGCGAGTAGCGAAAGTATATTTGCGTATTCCGGATGATCCTCTCCAATTTTAGTATTGAAAACGTATTTTGCTTTTTGAAAGAAGTTTTCAGATTCACCAAATTGCCCGGTTTGGAAATAGTATTTGGCTAATTGAATGAAGAAAGGAATGTAGGTTGTATCGTTCTTTTGAATAACTTGCATCAGGATCGAATTTAATTGTTCAAAGTAATTAATAGAAGAATCCCGATTACTTAATTTAAGATGATATTCCCCTAGTGTCAATAAAGCTTTATCGAAATGAGCAGATGAGCCAGAATATTTTAAAAGGGTGATCTCATTGTGTTGCGCAAAGCAAGCGGAAGAAAAGAAAAGAGAGAAGATGATATTCTGTATGGTTTTCATCGATATTAATTGAATGTCCTTAATTATACTTTCAAAGCTATAGGAATCAAAAGCAGCATTAAGAATATGTACTATTGAAAAGGATAGTGAGACGATACAATTGCCTTTGGAGAGTTTAATTTCCCTTTGAAATTTCTAAAAAATAGGAATACATATTCTGAAACTACATGTAAAAGACTTTGATAGTAAAGTGTATAGAGCTCGTATGGGTTTGAGCTTTGTGATCAGCTTTTGTAGAAAAGTGTGGAATGTTCGTTAGATCAAATTGCTACTTTAGATATAGTAAATACTACTTTAGAACCAAAAATCAAGAAGTGTCACTTGTGAATGATCATTGGTGAAATCTTAATAACAAGTAGGTGTTATTATGGAATGTAAATTTTTTCTGTATGCCATGTCTGACCAATTTTAAAATGAACAAGATGAATTCCATGTATTGAATTTGGAACGACAATTGAATTGAAAGTAATGTTTTCTGTTTTAAAAACCAGATTACCATTTAGATTAATAATTGAAACCTCATCCGTTATTCGGTTTTGTTCATTCTGAAGATAAAGATTTCCATTTTGAATAAAAACTTTGACAGTTGATTTTATATCTTTTAAATCGGAATTGGCTACCAGCAATTTTAGAATAACTGATTTAGTATTTTTAATGGAGTTGTCTTTGGAATTATTCCCATCTCCATTTGCACATAGGCTGGTAAAATAAAAAGTAAGATTTTCATTCGTAAAATTTGCAGGAGCCGTCCACTGAAAACTCCATGATGCAGTTCCGTTAGATAAAAACTTGGCAGGAGCTTGTCTTGCATAAGTACGTCCGTTCGAATTATCCTTAGCTATAGTAACTCCCGTTCCTTTTATAAGTGTACCTGTGAATTTATTTGTTCCATCAAGTACTGTTAGTTGAAAACCTGCTCTTACGGCATTAGAAATGTTTATAATGGTAACATCGTACGTTTGATTGACAAACACAGTATCGGGTATGCCATTTATTGACACTGTACCGGTAAATGTGCCACCACTATGGCAGCCCGATAACATGCAGGCAGTTTCTCCGGGAGCAGCGGTATTTCCGGTTGGTGGATTGCTGGGTTCAGGCATTGAACCAGATGATAAAATGAAAACTAATAATATTGGAAATAGGAGAATTAAAAATTTCAATTGCATGAGTTTTTTATTCAGATAAGTTATTCATTACGAGTTTGAAATGCATTTCGTTGCTAGATTAGATTTTATTTTTCTTTATTTGGAATATTCTTGAAAGATTAAAACCAAATTGAATATCACCATCAAACCAATTTCCATTTTCTTCATTAAGTAGAGCTCTTTCATTCATTCCTTCGGCATTCGAAAAATGAAGTTGAAATACATGTCCTCCGGTTTCTATATCAATTCCGATTGAAAGCGGATGCTTCGAGTAATCTCTTGGAAAATTATTAAACGGAAATGTATAATCAATAACAATTGCCATTCTTTTGTTGAATTTATAACGCGCTCCCAATCCCAAAGCATAGAGATCATTAGGAATTAAAATATTATCAACTATATTCGAATGAACTAGAATTGGACTAAGTTGGATTGAGAATCGATCTGCAAATTTTCTTCCGATTATCAATTGGTGATAATAACTCAAGCGTCTTTCTTGAGTTACTTTAAGTTCGGGATCAGATAGCGGATTTTCCAAACCATTTCGCAATATTCCACTTGTCCAAATCAAAGTCACTGGAATAGATTTAGGTCCTGTAGATTGCCATAAAATTCTATACTTTAAAAATCCATCAAGTTCTTTTTTTATTGTGCTTCTGCCAATACCGACAGTAAGGTTTTTGGTAATCCCATAATCAAATCCCATACGCATCGTGGCATTGTCTAATCCAAATAATTCATTAAATCCCTGGTTGACTTTACCAAAACGATGAAGTATCCTGAAATCAAGCGCACCTGCCGCCAGCATTTCCATACTATGACTGCTGATTACTCGCGGAGATTTAAAAGCATTATGTGCTTTTTCAGCTACTTCTTCATCTTTCACAAGATCCAATAAGTCCTGAGAAGAACCTTTCAATGCAAAGAATAAAATAAAACCAATGAGAAAAGTATACTTCATTATTGTTTATTAATTTAAAATTACGAATTACTTTTTTTAAATTTTTACCTTTTACCTTTTACCTTTTACCTTTTACCTTTTACCTTTTGCCTATTACCACTTGCTAATTATTCTTAGCCCCTTCCCTTATCCATTTTTCAATCAGGCTAATTTTACAAGTTGTCAATTTGTTACCATTTTTCGGCATAAATACATATCCGACTTCTCTTTTAATACTTCCCAAAAACCGCCCATCATTTATGGTTGCTTTAATACCTGCAAAACTATTGTAATCGATACTTCCCTGAGGACTACTTCCTGTGTGACAACCATTACAGAATACTTCCATTATAGGTTTAATAGTCGAATTATAACCAACAAAGCTTGTATCACAAATTTCTGCTATGCATGTATCGGTGGTAATGGCACCTTGTTCAATCCAAAGTGAAATTGTTGTTATTTGATCTTTTGTTAATCGGGAATATGGTGGAGGTGGCATCGGACTAAAGGGTGAGGTTATCACATCATATAGTTCGCTTGTTCGATAATTACCCGGATCTACACTTTTTAAAATTCCTTCGTAAGTAGTATAATCCAAATCTGAAACAAAATCATCTGGATTATGACACTCACTTTGTGTACAGGTTGAAATAAGTATAGGTTATACTTCCTGATCAAAGCAAACTTTCCTTCCGTCAGATATATATTCTGCAGTGCAACTAGATATGAAAATAATAATGGCAATGAATAAATAAGATCTTAGATTATAATTTGTCATAAGAAACTGATTATAAACCGCAAAGTTAATCATTTTATGAAGATTGATCATAGGCATGTTGAGGGCTATAAAGTAAAAAATATATAGTTCGGTAATAGAGATAATTAAAAGACATCAATATGTTTTGAAAAAGATTTTAATTCAAAGATTAAGTAGGTTTGGTTATATGCTTGATATTACCTTAGAATCATATTTTAGTTTAAAGAGAGGAATTTAAATTTATCTTTAAGAAAAACAATTTTCGCTTTCAGCTACAAATAATTCGTTTTCATCAGGATGCATTCTTGTCTTCGCGGATATGAATTATTGAGTAAGATTACCTGGCCTATTTTGGCCAAAAAGAGCCTTCCTTTTTCAGAATAATTAAAACTAATAGAGTTCTGAATATTTAACCCAAAGACGCTATCCAAAAGTCTAAAACCTGGATTCTGTGCCAAATTTGTCTTAATTTTTGCCTTTTTCCTGCTATTTATTAGCATAGGCAACCCTGAATTCCTTAATTTCGTAGTCTATTACCAAGTAGTTAGAATACGGACCGATTTGGCAAGTGAAGAAATACATATCAACCCACCGGAATTAACGGAAATGATCAGGGCCTGTAAGGCTCAACATCCGCTGGGACAAAGGAAGCTTTATGAGCATTTTTATTCCTATGTAAAAAGCATTTGCCTCAGATATGCGTCACGGATTGAAGACTGCGAAGAAATCATGGATGATTCTTTTATAAAAGTGTTCAGGGGAATCGATAAATACGATTTTGAAAGACCTTTTAAGTATTGGCTTCGAACTATCGTAGTCAATACAGCTATAGACTTCTACAGACAATCCATGAGAATGATAAAATCAAATACAATAGAAGATTATAATCATCTTAGTATTGACGATCATACATTGAGCAGAATGTCTTGTGATGAAATTTTAAAAGTGGTTCAAAAACTAAGTCCTGCTTATAGAAACGTATTTATGATGTTTGTCATGGATGGCTATAGTCATAAAGAAATTGGATCATTATTAAATATTACTGAAGGAACTTCAAAATCAAATCTTGCCAAAGCAAGGATGAAATTACAGGATATGTTATTAAAAGAATACCCCGGTGAAGCCGGAGTATCATTATTTAAATTAAGCTTACCATCAAATATATGAGACCAGAAGAATTTGATAATCGTTTGCACCAAAAATTGGATGAATTGAATCCGGTTTTTAACGAACAGGATTGGATGCGACTATCTAAAAAAATGAACGCATCTAAATCTCCAGCACTTTTTACAAAAAGGATCAGCATGATTTTGCTTTTACTTTTTCTGGTATTATTTAGTGCCTGGATGACTATTCGTTGGTCCTCAATAACACCAGATTCGCAAATCCAGGATGACATTCAAAATGGGGGAATGAATACTCCAGTATTAGCTGAAATTTCTAAACCGGGATCTAGGGATAATTCAGATAAGAATTCTTTAGCAACAGGCAATATTGAAAATGCAACTCAAGCGGAAGTGATTAATTCAACTGCATTAACTCAAACTGTTATCAGTTCAACTGTAAATGCAAGAACTAAAAATCCGAATTACACGAAATCAAATTTGACTAAAAAACAATTTACTTCGAATGGGTATTCCAAAAATAGTAAGGCAAACATTTTATCTGTAAATAATAAATATGGAAATTCGCCATCAACAAACAAATCAGGCACGGAAGAAAAACCAGTACTAGAAGAAGCAAAAGTTCAAGATCAAAATGCAATAAAGCAGTTTTCCGAAAATGGCATTGCGGAGAATGTAAAATTGAATGTGGAAAATCATTCCTTAGAAAATCAAATTTCTAAAGATGAGAATGGAGGATTTTCATTAGTAGATCCAATACAATTATTAGCTAGCAAAGGCTTATTAATAAATGATAAGACATCATTGGGATCACGTATAAAACCAGTGGTTGGACTTAAGCCATATAAATGGGTCGTCGGTGCAACTGGCGTGGTTGTAGCTTCGCATTTTAACACAGGTCTGGTATTTGAAATTAAAACTAAAAAGAGCATCTCTTTCGGTTCTGGTCTTATAGTTCAAAAATATCTTGAACAGGATTATCTGGATCAAAATGAGTTTGCTGTTGCCAATGAAGCTGATTTTACTGATTTGATCAGGCCTAGGCACAGCAAGTCCATCAGTTTTTCAAATATTAAGATCAAGAGTATGGATGTCTTGTTACCATTGAGCTTGAAATATTATTTTCCACTAAACACAAGATTTGCTTTGTTTGCAAATGCAAGTATGCAATTGACACTTTATAGTAAAACTACTCTTGATTTTCAATCTATAACCCAGGATAAGCAAATATTAAATGTATCTGATTTTGACCAGGCTTCAAATAGTGCAACACTTATAAATCATTTTACCATTGGCGGAGGATTGCAAAGGGAATTTAAACATTTTGTAATTCAAACTGGATTCTTAGTTCAAAAGAATAACAGCAATCAGCCGCAGATTACTAAACAAGAGATGGCTGGACAAATTAGCATTTTATACAAGCTGTAGAGAAGTGATTAAATAAAATAGTCCTCCGTTTTATTTCGCGTTCATCCGTGCAATCCGCGATCATCCGTGCAATCCGCGATCATCTATCTCCGCGTTTAAATTTTTCAATTGCCATTTTAGAAAATTCTGACAAAACTAATTGGCCACTAATTGCAGCTCTTTCATCTAATAATTGTTCCCAATCATTTGTGTTTTCCCAAAATACTTTTTTTAAATTCAATAATGCTTCTGGATTGAATTGCAAGAGTTGTTGGATAAAATGTTTGATGTACTGATCTAGCTGTTCAATCGTTTCAAATACTTCATAAAATAGCCCATGTTGTTTTGCCCATTCAGCTGTCTGCCATTCATTGGGATTCAATGCTAACATTTGAAATGCAGCAGTACCCATTTTGCGTTCCACTACAGGTCCAATAACAAAAGGGCCAATGCCAACCGCAAGTTCACTCAATCGTATGCTTGCATATTTGATTGCCAAGGGATAATCCATTGCTGCGGCCAATCCAACTCCACCGCCAATTGCTTTGCCATGTATTCTGCCTAGTATGAGTTTTGGACAATTTTTCATTGCAAGAATTACGTTGGCAAATCCAAGAAAAAATCGTTTTCCGGTTTCAAAATCGACAATCGTACTGAGTTCATCAAAGCTTGCACCTGCACAAAATGTTTTCTCACCTTCTGATTTTAATAGTATCAGTTTAACATCCTTGTTGGTACCTGCATTACTAATTGTTTCAGCTAATTCTTTTAGTAATATTCCGGGAAGAGAATTATGGGCAGGATGATAAAAGGTAATTGTTGCCAATCCATTTTCGATTAGACAATTTATTTGTGCTTCCATTTCTTGTTATTTAGGTCACTTGTTTAATAGTTGAATGTTTTTTCCAAGAACTATATTCGCCTGCAGGGCTCGGATAATTCTCTGGTTTTTCTTGAAAAGGAACACACTCCTTAATCACAAGGTGTGATTCTCTGGCCAGCTTTTGATAAAGTTCAGTTCCTTTTTGTTTCCAGTTTATCATTTCTATATCTAGTTCTTTGATAATTCTGGCAGGGTTTCCCACCACAAGGCTGCGTGCAGGAATTTTCATTCCTTCTTTAATAAAACTCAATGCTCCTATGATACAATTATCACTGATTTCAGCTTCATCCATAATTACTGAATTCATGCCAACAAGACAATTTTTCCCAATCGTGGCACCATGTATGATGGCTCCATGTCCAATATGTGCATTTTCCATCAGCCTTACTTGGACTCCAGGAAACATATGAATGGTGCAACTTTCCTGTACATTACAACCATCTTCAATAATAATCTCTCCAAAATCCCCGCGAATTGCGGCAAAAGGACCGATATATACGTCCTTGCCAATAGTGACGCAACCTGTCACGGCAGCTTGTGGATGAACAAAAGCGGTGGGATGTACCACCGGAATAAATTCTTTATAAGAATAAATCATGATTTTAGCATATTTGCAAAAGTATGTGTTGAATTCTAAAATTAACAAAAAATCCAATGGCAGCATTTTTTACAAAAGAAATCACTTCATTTTTGAAGGAATTAACGGAGAATAATAACAGGGACTGGTTCAATCTAAACAAGGAGCGATTTAAGAAACATGCAGAATTGCCGTTTCACCAGTTCATAGAAAAGTTGATTGAAAAAATCAAGGAAAGAGATCCACGAATTACGATTACTTCCAAAGAAGCGGTATTCCGTATTTATAAAGACATCCGGTTCAGCAAGGATAAAACTCCTTATAAAGAACATTTGTCTGCTCTGATTTCTCCCGGTGGTAGAAAAGATCCAAATACTCCTGGAGTTTATCTCGAATTGAAAAAAGATGGAATCAACATTTACTCTGGTGTCTATGAGCCCGATCCAAAACAATTGTTGAAAATCAGATTATACATTGCTTCTCATTTAAAAGAATTTGAAAAAGCAATTACCGATAAAAAATTTGTAAAACGTTTTGGCAAAGTATTAGGTGAAAAAAATAAAGTATTGCCTTCTGATCTTAAAGATGCAGCGCAAAAGCAGGAATTGATTTACAACAAAAATTTTTATTACGTTGCATCCCTCGATAAATCATGTATCACTTCAGATAAATTATTAAAAGAAGTTGTACAATGTTTTGCAGATGCCGATACCATGAGTTCGTTTTTAAATAAAGCATTGAAAAGCTAGGGGGCAGTTCTAAGTTCTAAGATCGCAGTTTGCAGTTACCAACAGAATAAATATTTCTGTAATATTAAAAAAAAATCCAAACATCAGTTTCTTAATGTGCAAAGTCGGTTGTCGGCCGTCGATGGTCAATGGTCAGTCTTCATTCATTCGCCAACAAAGTTTTCTGAATAGTGTCTTCATTCATCATATCGCGATTTACGATTATTGCGGCATTCAATTCAAATCCTAAGATGAGGATTAATGTATTCAATCGAATCCAGATCAGTGTAATGATGAGCGCGCTGATAGCACCATATACCTTATGATAGCTGCCAAATTTAGCTACAAAAATTCCAAAAAGTATAGATGTGATTATAGAGCCAACTGTTGCAAATAAAGCTCCCGGTGAAAGCCCTCTCATTTGTTTTTTAATTGCGGGTCCGAATCGGTATACCAGCGATATGACTGCATAAAATAATAATGTGGTCACAATGTATTTAAATGAAGAGATTGTGATTTTTAAAAATGAACTCATGTTAATGTAATCCAAAATCCATCGTACCATTTTTTCACCTATGATAATGGAGAGTACAGAAAGGATTAATAAAAGACCCAAACCGAAAGTCAATGAAATTGCTGTCAATTGTGTTTCGATCCATTTCCGTTTTCTAAAGCTTGATTTATATGTTTTATCAAATCCTCTCATCATTGCCAATATACCTTCTGATCCGAACCAAATAGCAAGTATAAAACCAATAGATAAAAAACTTCCTCTCGCTTTAGGTCTAAGACCAGTTATGATATCCCTTATTACATAGTCTTCTGCACCTGGAGGCAGGATAGAAAGTATGGATTGCTCCAGAACCTTATAAAAGTCCCATCCTTTTGGGAAGTATGCTGTCAACGTGAATAAAAATATCAGGGATGGAAACAAGGCCATAAAAAAATGATACGTCATAGCACTTGCACGTGTATTCAGATCATTTCGTTTGGCTTCCTGAAAAAGAAAATAGAAAACCTGATAGATGTTTACTCCTTTAAATCCGAGAAAAGTATGTGATTTTGTCCAATCAACAATCTGCTTCACCACAGGAAGGTGTTCGATCTTATTTCGTAAACTGAGTTTAGTTTTTTGCAAAATAAGGATTCAGTTTTTCTATAATTAATTCTGGTACATCAATTCGTTTCTTAGATGTTATATCAACAAAACACAGTATAACTTCTGCTGCATTGATCAGTTCTTTATTTTTATTAAAAATCCGGGTGTTAAATTTTATTTTTGTTTTTGGTAATTCAGGAATAGTGGTTTCCAGCTCCAGTAAATCATCATAATGTGCTGGTCTGAGATATCTCACATTCACGGACATGACCGGCATAAAGATGCCCATTTGATTTTCAAAATCTGCGTAACGCAAACCTAAACTTCGGATTGATTCCACGCGTCCCACTTCATAATATTCCATATAGTTACCATAATAAACATATCCCATTTTATCGGTTTCACTATATCGAACCCTGATTTGAAATTGGTTTGTATACATTTTATTTTTGGCAACTATTCAAAGTTAATAAAAAAATTAAACTAGATAATAAATGGAACATCTGTCAATGCCCCTTGCTCCTTGCCAATTGCCCATTTCCTCCTTCTACTCACGGTCCCTAAGAACCGGACAAGACATACAATGCGGTCCTCCTCTTGCTCTGGACAATTCACTTGAAGGTAAAGTGATAATGGTATTTTGAATTTTTGTAGGATCAATGTTGCCAGATAAAAAATCAAGAGAATGTATTACATCGTATCCGGCATTTTTAAAAGCTGTTTCAGTTTTTGGATTGCGGTCATAAGTTAATGCAACGCCGGGTCTTAGTGTGAGTAGATTGCAACCGTCTGTCCATTGTTCTCTTTCCTGATATGGCGATTCTCCATTGCCACTCCAGATGAATTCAATTTTTGGATCTAATTCAGCGTGCATGAATTCCAGTACTGATGGATATTCTACCATTCTTCCATCTTGCTTATGAACAGTAACATAAGAACCCAATCCATCTTTGACTATTGGTTTAAAACCGACAAAATGCGTATGATTAATTTGTGTGAAAATAGTATCGATGTGCATGAATGAGCGTTCTTTAGGCACATCAATTTCGACTATATTCTTAATGATGTTTTTTTCAAACAGTACTTTCTTTAAAGTTTGTATAGCGTGATCAGTTGTTCGTTCACTACTTCCAATCAATAAGTAATCTTTATTGATAATCATGAGATCACCTCCTTCAACTGAGATGGGTTCTCCTTTTCTGGATGGAGGAAAATCATCGACTACGTTTAAATTGATAAGTTTGTTTTCTTTAACCAAATTACTAAAATCAGGGTGCGCGTGAAAAATAAAACGGGTCAAAAGATTTTCTCGGAACCTCACGTATTTAGAAGCTTTGGTAATAATGACATAATCATTAACCGTCAAAGCAATATCCCTTGTAAAAATAAAATTTGGTATTGGATCAAAAACAATTTGTTCTTCTTTTCTATAATATCCAGAGATTAATACTTCAGATAGCGTGTCATGATCCAGAGCTTGAAGAAGTTGAACTGTGGCTGTAGGCAATTCTTCAAAATCCTTAATCATTTGGATTACTTCTTTTTTAATATCGGCATCAGCGTCTAAAGATTCCTTAATGAGAGTTTGGGTTTCAAGAACATGAGCAGGGTCTATAAATTTATGTAATACATTTTTGAAAACCTGATGCTCTTTACGCATAGTTGGCAAATGCACAATATCATCAAAGAGCAACTCGCCGGCCCGCCTTGGACTAATCCGGTCGATACCTTCATCCGGACTATGAATGATAAGCTTGCGGAGCGTTTTGATTTCCGAATCGGCAAATACTGATGAATGCATATAGGAGATTGAAGATGCAAAAGTAAGGGAAAACAGTTGGCAGTTTACAGCTAGAATTAGATATTAGTTGATAGGTGTTAGTCAGAGGATTTTCAGGAAGTTGGCATTGTTTATTCACTTATCGGCCGTCGAGAGTCAGTGGTCGGCGGTCAGATGTTTTAAACTCAGATCTCAAAGCTCCTATCGCATATCTGCATTTCGTCTTATCTTTCGACCTCATTTTTTAATACAAATGCCTGGCGAAAAGATATTGATTTTGGGTGCGAATGGACAGATCGGAACTGTTCTGGCACAGGCTCTTAGAGCGAAATTTGGTGGAGATTCAGTAATAACTTCCGATTTGAGAAACCCTGAAAAAATCCAAGGTCCGCATGAAATTTTAAATGTGTTAGACAGTGATCAGCTAAAGTCACTTATGGACAAATATCAGGTTACCCAGATCTATCATTTGGCCGCTATACTTTCAGCCAGAGGGGAGCAGGATCCTATGACCACCTGGAAAATCAATATGGATGGCCTTATGAATGTCTTGAATATTGGGGTCGAAAAGAAAATCAGTCGTATATTTTATCCGGGTACTATAGCCATTTTTGGCCCATCTACACCAAAAAAGATGACAGCTCAGGAAGCCAGTTTTATTCCAACCACAGTCTATGGCATCAGTAAGCTTGCTGCTGAAAACTGGTGCAATTACTATCATAAAAGGTATGGACTCGATGTCCGCTCTGTGAGATATCCCGGAGTAATCGGATGGCAATCTGCTGCTGGAGGAGGCACAACGGATTATGCTGTAGAGATTTTTCATGAGGCATTGAAGTCTGGAACATATTCCTGTTTTTTGGAAGCTGATACGCGATTACCAATGATATACATGGATGATTGCATTCGTGCAACTCTCGAACTCATGGATGCACCAACAGAAAAGATAACAGTTCGCACTTCATATAATTTAGCAAGTATGAGTTTTACTCCTGCTGAACTCGCATCAGAAATTAAAAAACATATTCCAAATTTTGAAATCAGCTATGCTCCGGATTTTAGACAAGCAATTGCAGCCTCATGGAGTGAAAGCATTGATGATAGTATCGCAAGAAGAGACTGGAATTGGAAACCTGAATTTGATTTGGAGAAGATGACAGTGGATATGATAAATCATTTGAGGTGAGAAGGTGAGGAGAAGAAGAAAGGAAAATAGACAAACAGACAAACAGACAAACAGACAAGTGGAAATTTGAGGAAACAATGTAACAATTCAACAATTTAACAATAAAACAATTCAACAATTCCCATCTCATCACTCATAACTTCTTCCCATGTATTCAGATATAAAAAAGCAACTTGCTGAAGAGCTCCAATCTATAAAGGATGCTGGATTGTATAAAATGGAAAGAACCATCACATCTCCTCAGGGTGCCGTTATTCAAACTAAAGAAGGAGGAGAAGTTCTCAATTTTTGTGCAAACAATTATTTGGGATTGTCTTCTCATCCGGAAGTGATAGAAGCTGCGAAATCTGCGATAGATCATTATGGTTATGGAATGTCATCAGTGCGGTTCATTTGTGGTACCCAAGATCAACACAAGTTGTTGGAACGGAAGACTGCAGACTTTCTTGGTATGGAAGATTGCATTTTGTATGCAGCAGCATTTGATGCGAATGGCGGAATTTTCGAACCCATTTTACTTGAACAGGATGCAATTATTTCTGATGAATTAAATCATGCTTCGATAATTGATGGCATTCGCTTATGCAAGGCACAGCGGTTTCGTTACAAGCACAATGATATGAATGACCTCGAAGCGATACTGAAGGAAACTGGATCTGCAAGACGAAAAATGATTGTAACGGATGGCGTTTTTTCAATGGATGGTACCATTGCACAACTGGATAAGATTTGCGATTTGGCTGACAAATATAATGCAATGGTTATGATTGATGAATGTCATGCAACAGGCTTTATGGGAAAAACCGGACGTGGCACACATGAATATCGTAACGTTATGGATCGCATTGATATCATCACTGGAACTTATGGTAAGGCTTTGGGTGGCGCTTC
>JAYVIT010000136.1:0-5376 GCA_043769965.1 Saprospiraceae bacterium | reverse complement strand
TAAATTCTTAAATATTCCACCGGATATAAAACTGGTTTTATTTTTTGGATTTATCAGAAAATATAAAGGCCTCGATTTACTGCTTGATGCATTTGGATCTGAGATCCTGAAAAGAAGTGATATCCATCTGCTGGTTGCCGGTGAATTTTATGAAGATGAAATACGATACCACGATCAGATTGAAAAACATCAGCTCAACGAAAAAGTATATTTACATACTCAGTTCATTCCAAACAGCCAGGTCAGATATTATCTGTCTGCTGCAGATGTCGTGGTTCAACCCTATCGATCGGCAACACAAAGTGGCGTGACTCCATTGGCTTATCATTTTGAAAAACCAATGATTGTTACTGATGTAGGATCATTGGCCCAATTGGTTCCGCATGGTCATGTGGGTTTAGTTTGCCAACCGGATAGCAATTCAATTGCCATGGCTATAAAATCCTTTTTTGAAAAAGAACCGAATCATTTTCTAAAAGGCATCCGTGAAGGCAAATCAAAACTAAGTTGGAAGACATTTGTTGATAAAATTCTGGCTTTAAGTAATGACATTCAAAAGTAATATCAGTCTACAATCGACCAACCATGAATGAACTCATTTTAGAAAGTATCAAAAATTCAATACTCTGTAAGCAAAGATTATTAGAAGATCAGGACAGCATTTCTAAAATCGAAACCATTGCCAATAAAATCGTTGCAGCATTAAAAAATAACAAGCGCATTTATTTTTGTGGTAATGGTGGATCCGCTGCGGATGCACAGCACCTGGCAGCTGAATTATCAGGACGATTTTATAAAAACAGACCCGCATTACCCGCAGAAGCCCTGCATTGCAATACCTCCTACCTGACTGCAATTGCAAATGATTATAGTTATGATGTGGTTTACCAGAGATTGATTGCCGGGATAGCACAAGAAGGAGATGTACTAATAGGCCTTAGCACTTCTGGTAATTCGAAAAATATAGTACTGGCCATTGAAGAAGCCAACAAAAAAAATCTAGTTACCATAGGTCTGACAGGAGCCAATGGCGGTCTACTCAAAAATCTATGCAGCTATTGGATAGGCGTTGCATCTGATGATACCCCACGGATACAAGAATCCCATATTTTGATAGGACATATTTTTTGCCAGTTGGTTGAAGAAAATTATTTCAATGCCGCAACTTAGATCGAGGGTGAAAAGGCCACAGCTTATTTTCACATAAAAAAATCAATTTATTACACATATACTATAAGGTGAATCAAAACTGGAGTTTGTTTCTGGACCGTGACGGAGTAATCAATGAATTATTACCTATGGATTATGTGAAAAACCGTGAAGAGTTCATATTTAATTCGGAGGCAATGGAAGAACTGGCTTTATTGTCAAAAATCTTTAAATCAATATTTGTAGTGACCAACCAACAGGGAGTCGGAAAAGGATTGATGTCGGAATCAGATCTTGATGACATACACAACTATATGTTGGAGAAGATCGAAGGTGTAGGAGGACGAATCACTAAAATATATTCCTGCATACATGTAAAAGAAGCCGAATGTGAATGCAGAAAACCGAAAACGGGAATGCTTAAACAAGCATTTCAGGAATTTCCGGAATTGGATCGTAATCACAGTATTCTTATTGGAGATAGTTCATCTGATATTGAAATGGCACATTTATATGGAATTCATTCTGTCGGGATGCAACATATATATAATTCGAACACCAACTGGACCACACAACCTGATTTTACAGTAAACAATCTAACTGAATTGAGAATGAAGGTTTTACCTTTGATCTTCTGAATGATTACGGGTTAAACCAACAAGTCATACTTCAATATTTATAAACATAATCTAATTAATTATACAATTTCAATTTTCTAAAATTTACCATGCATTATTATAATTTTAAATTTCAGCTCTACTATCAATTCGAATTTTATCGATTGTGATTTAACCATATGTATTCAGTCAAAGAACTATTTTATTCAATCCAGGGCGAAGGTGCAAGATCCGGAAGGCCTGCTGTGTTCTTAAGATTTGCGGGTTGCAATTTATGGAGTGGAAGAGAAGAAGACCGTGAAAAAGCAATCTGTAGTTTTTGCGATACTGATTTTGTCGGAACTGATGGTACCCATGGCGGAAAATATTCAACTGCTGCTGAATTGGCAACTACTATTTTAAACTTATGGCCTCAAAACAATTACCAAAATAGCAAACCATATATCGTTTGTACTGGCGGAGAACCCATATTGCAGTTGGATTCAGAGCTTATTGATGCATTACACGATGTGGGATTTGAAATAGCCATAGAAACCAATGGGACATTAGAAGCGCCTGAAGGGATTGATTGGATATGTATGAGTCCAAAGCCAAATACTACAATTAAGGTGATAAAAGGAAATGAATTAAAATTTATTTATCCCCAAAATCAATTTAATCCCGGTTCATTTTCAAATTATGAATTTGATCATTTCTTTATTCAACCCATGGATGGTCCGTCCATATCGGAAAATATTCAGAAAGCATTGGCTTTTTGTTTAGAAAATCCACAATGGAATTTGAGTTTGCAAACTCATAAGTTGCTTGGAATTCGCTAAGTGAATAAGTTTTCCACATTTTTTTTGATCGTTGAAAAAAATTGTAAAAAAAATTCAATTCAATGAAAATTGTCAATAATAAACTCTTTACATTGCATCGATTTACAAATAAGAACCAAGCCTAATGGAAATAGTCCGCTCCCCACAAACGAAATCAAATTTCGCAAAAATTGATTTCGACCCAAAACTCCAACAAAACCGACTCATCTCCCTTAAGAATTTTAAGAAAGATACCATCATTTGCCACTTCAGTTATGCTGAAATCATGGCTAAACCAAATAGATATACTGTTCAAACAGGTGAAAATAAACACATCATCCTGTCTCCACTATATCTGGAATATGTAAATCACAGTTGTGAACCAAACTGTTATTTTGATACCACCAAATTTCAATTTGTTTGTTTGAGAGACATTCAAAGAGGTGAAGAATTTACTTTCTTTTATCCATCTACTGAATGGGACATGGAAGAACCATTTGATTGTCAATGTCAAACTAAGTCATGTCTTGGTGAAATTCAAGGTGCTAAGTATCTTTCGAATCCACAGATTGCTCATTATCGCTTCAGTGATTACATCGGATCTAAATTGAAGAAGGCCAAAAAGCATGTCTTTGAATTATGATGCAGATCATTTCCTGAAGAGTCCGGATTGGTTAATCTGGATTCTTGCTCCCTACGTTCAAACCGAAGATCCAAACCTTCAGTATTATTATGACTTCAGTCAAAGTATTGGCGAATACACCAAAGTATTCAGTGAATTAAATTTAAACTGGAAATGGCAAGCAATTGAATTGTCCAATTTCAAAGAAATCATTCAAAACATCAAAAACGAATCCGGAACAAGTGTCCCATTGATCATTAATCTTTGTGATGGTGATGAAGCCAATGGAGTCCCTGGAATTTCTGTTATCCATGAATTGGAAAAAAATGAGCTGATTTATACCGGATCAGATGATTACTTCTACCACATCACGACTTCAAAAATCCCAATGAAGGAATTATTTGATACATATCAGGTACCTACTTCACCCTGGATGATTATTGATATTAATTCCTATGATACCAAATCTGTATTTAAAAAATTAAAAAGTCCTTTAATTGTAAAACCAGCAATTTCAGGAGGAAGTCTGGGACTGGGATTAAAGTCAGTTGTTCAAAATGAAGAAGAACTTGGGAGTTATCTCAATTCCATTGTAAATGGATACAAAGGATGGGATTTATCAGCAGGCGGATTTTTCATTGAAGAATTTATAGAAGGTCAGGAATACACTACACTATTGGTTGGGCCTTCAGATGATATTGAGAATTGCACCATCTACGATCCAGTTGAACGGGTATTCGAATCTTCAATACCATCAACCGAACAATTTTTATCATTCGACAGGCTTTGGGAAATTTATGAAGTAGAAGCACCAATAGCTCATGATAAGGCTTTGTGGAACTACTCGAGACCATCGATTGACCTGATCGATGAAATTAAATCTATAAGTTGGAATGCATATCAAGCCATGAAAGGCACTGGTTATGGAAGAGTTGATTTACGAAGAGACCAGGATACCGGAAAAATAATGGTCTTGGAAGTCAATGCGCAATGTGGATTATCAGAAGATGAAAACTATACATCCATAGGTGCAATCCTAAGATTATGTGGCATAAGTTTTACAGAACTCATCTATAAAATCATGTTTGATGCATTTCAAAGACATCATTTAAAGTATGCTGAAAGTTGAATGTTACCATGATTGTTAGACTTAATGGATTAGAGTTTTATTAAATATTCAAATTATTCAATAAAAATTAGTTATAAAGTTTTGAAATAAACAATTATAATTAATTTAGTGCATCCAAATGAAAAGTAACATATCCATAGATCTATGAAAGTTTGTGTACTGCAACCCGATTACAGCACCTCCAACGTTGATTACAAAAATTATGACCCACCAAGAGACCTCAGTTCCTTGTTGCCGGATGATATTGTAGATCACGTTTTTCTCAACAAGCTTACTACCTATAAGCAATTAAAAAGTCTTTCAAACAAAGGTTATGACATATTTGTCAACCTCTGTGAAGCATATCTGGAATGGGAAGTGCCATCCATTGATGTGATCCATTCACTCGATTTATTGAATCTCCCCTATACAGGTCCTACTTCTAAACTCTATGATCCTCCAAAGGAACTCATGAAGTATGTAGCTTATGTTTCGGGGATTGAAGTTCCAAATTACAGGATCGTCAAAAGTTTGGAGGACATCAATGACTTGAGCGTACATCTTCGCTTTCCATTATTTGTCAAACCGGCAAAAGCAGGTGATAGCCTGGGAGTCGATGATAATTCATTGGTTCATGATGAAAAATCGCTTTTAATAAAAGTAAAAAATCTATTGGAAGAATTTGGTGATGTATTGGTAGAAGAGTATATCGAAGGAAGAGAATTTACAGTACTCGTTGCCTCTGATCCTAAAGATGAAAAGAAATGCATTGCCTTTAAACCGGTCGAATACATTTTCCCCGATGGATTTGCATTCAAAACCTATAAATTAAAAACTTCTGAACTTCATCCAGAAAGTAATATTCCTTGCAAAGAAGAAAACATTGAACGCAAACTAAGAAAAGCAGCCTGTGCGATTTTCAAAGAATTTGGTGGAAAAGGATATGCACGTATGGATTTTAGAATGAATGCTAAAGGCAAACTGTTTTTCCTTGAAATCAACTTTACCTGTTCCGTTTTCTATGCAGAAGGATCTGAAGGATCGGCGGACCATATTCTCAAATGCGATGGTATTGGTCAAACC
>JAYVIT010000135.1:0-7042 GCA_043769965.1 Saprospiraceae bacterium | reverse complement strand
GCTTTGATCAATTCGTATTGCAACTGTCTTTCCGTAAGTGTTACATTGATGATCTGTTGATAGTCTGAAATACCACGAGCTTCTACTCTCTTACGTTCTGCTTCTTGTCTTTCTTTTTGTAAGACGAATGTCATTTTTTGTGCTTCTTGTTCCGCTTGTATTTTTTCTTCAATAGTTCCTCTTACAGAAGCAGGTAGTGTAATATTTCTCACGAGAAGTTGTTCCAATTCAACACCTCTGGTTCTAAATACACTATCAATACTATGATATATTTTTTGTTGAAACTCATCGCGTTTTGTTGAATACAACTCAACAGCCTGATAATAAACTGCATTATCCCTGATCTTGGTTCGCGTTACCGGTCTTACAATTTTATCAACGTAGTCGATTCCGATTTCTTGAACGATACGTGGTGCTTCCAATTCAATCAATCTGAATAAAATAGTCAGATCAATAACGACTTCCAGACCATCAGAAGTCAAAACACGGATTGCATCGTCCCCAGCCTGGGCACCTTCATCCTGTACTCCACTCATGGTGTAATTTTGTGTTCTCACATCCATGCGGATTACTGTGACTAAAGGATTGACAAAATGCAATCCACTTCTCAATATATCTGGTTGAACTTTTCCAAATAATTTTTTAATCCCGATTTTACCGGCATCAATTTCAACAACACTGGATAACAGAAATCCAGCAATGATCAATCCTGCGCCTGCCATTCTGGTAAAGCGCATAAAGCGATTGAGCCCGGATTCCGGGTGCCTGATTAAAAAACTGACAAATAAAACAATGATTCCAATAGTAATGAGAGCCATAAATTAGGTTTTGTATGCCGGAGTAACAGAAGAAAGGTGAATTGGGTTCCAGTTGGTTGAAAATAATAACTGACGACCGACTGCTGAACACCGACGGCAGATTAAAGACTGCAATGTCGATAGATTCCAAAATGATTATCACTTGTCGTAAATTCTGAAAAGACCAATTCATTGCCCTTTATTAGCATTAATCATAAAAGTGAAAACTTTCGGCGGTCGGCGGTCGGCAGTCGGCAGTCAAAACGACTATCTTTACCACTTAGATTAAACTATCAAATGCGCATAGGAATAAACGCTCGCTTCCTTATTAAAGATAAACTCGAGGGTATAGGATGGTATACCTATAATGTGATGCGCAACATGGTGTTGAGTCATCCGGAACATGAGTATGTTTTTTTCTTCGATCGCACTCCAGATCCTTCGTTCATTTTTAATTCATCAGTAAAAGTTGTTGTTTTATTTCCATCGGCGAGACATCCTTTCTTATGGTACTGGTGGTTTGAAATATCTATTGCGAATGCTTTAAAAAAATATACAATTGATTTGTTTTTTAGTCTGGATGGATATGCCTGTTTATCCACAACTGTTCCGCAATATCTGGTTGTGCATGACTTGGCATTCATACATTATCCACTGCATGTTCCCTTTTTTGTTAGAAAATATTATCAATGGTTTGTGCCAAAACAACTTGCCAAAGCACAACACATATTCGCAGTTTCTGAATCAACTAAACAGGATATCATTAATCAATACAAAATACCAGAACATAAAATCAGCATTGCATACAATGGAGTTCGCGAAGAATTTAAACCCTTAGATGAACACGAAAAAAAATCAATCAGAGATGAATTTTCTAGTGGTAAAAATTATTTTTTATTTGTTGGTGCAATTCATCCACGTAAAAACATTGCCAATTTAATTCGTGCATTTGATCTTTTTAAAAAATCTACCTCATCAGATCTGTTGTTGTTGATTGTTGGAAGAAAAGCATGGCTAAGCCAAGAAACTGTGTCAGCACATCATGATTCAAAGTATAAGAATGACATTCTATTCTATCCATACTTTGATACTCAAAATTTAGCAAGGATAACGGCGGCAGCTTTTTATGCAATCAATCCATCTTTCTTCGAAGGATTTGGTGTTCCTATCTTGGAAGCACTTTATTGTGACGTGCCTGTGATGGTTTCAAATCGATCTTCTTTACCGGAAGTTGCAGGTTCCAGTGCTATCATATTTAATCCAGATAAAATGGATGAAATATCAGCTGCGATGATTCAAGCATTAAATGATAGCCAACGAGCTGAACGAATTGAGCAGGGCCGATTGCACAGACAAAGGTTTGATTGGGGGCATACTTCAAAAAGCATTTATATCCAACTGATTAAGCTTTCTAAATCTTAGAATATATGGTAAAAAAATTAGAATTAAGCATTCATATAGAAGTAAAGATCACTATGTAACACATTAAAATTGGATTAATGTGTTAATCCTCAAATATCACCGATTTATTTCCTACTTTTTTTTAATTGTGTTTGTTCTCAAAATTTATCAAAATGAAACAACTTTACCTAGTACTAATCACCTTTTTGTATTTGTGAAACCTGGATGCCCAATACTATTCTCTTCCTTATCCCAAGGAAGGAAAAAATCCAAGAGAACTTAATAAAGATGTTGAATTTCCACCAAACTCAGGGTTGCCTACTGGTTGGACACAAATTTTAACTGGACCTAAGCCTACTGGAACTTGGTCAACAGTTAGGACTTTACCTTTTAAGTTTTATTTCAATGGCGGTTTAGTTACTAAGTATAAAGCTTCGAATAGTGGAGTAGTTACTTTCAACTCCGCAAGCGTCGTAAAAATTGATTCTAATAACGTAGCTTTACCAACACCACTCATTCCAGTCAGCTCAATTTGTGTTTGGGGATTAAGAACTGATACTTTAGATTTTATTGTTACAAAAACTTTTGGTACGACTCCAAACCGGCAACACTGGATTTCTTTTAATTCTATGAGTGAACAAAATCGTAAAAAAGGATGGATTTATATTTCAATCGTTCTCGAAGAAACAACAAATAAAATTTATTTCGTTGATCAGCGTACCCAATGTGTTAATAACGGTGTGGTTTGTCAGGATAAAACAGACCTAACACTTGGTATTCAGATTGATACCAATAATGCATTAATGGTGAATGGCTCTCCTAATTATCAAAGTAACCAACCAAATAATTCTACTCCTGCAGAAAATACTTACTTTGAATTTGTAAATGGAACCCAACCTCAATATGATATTCTGGCTAGAAATCATGGCATTGCAAAATTTTATGCAATTAAAAATTTCCCAATTAATATGGTTGGTGTATTCAGAAATATTGGCACAGAGACTGTTTCCAAAGTAACTTACAATTACAATGTTAATGATGGACCAGTTTTTAGTGGTGATGTTTCAAGTTTGAATGCAGGAGTCTTTGACGAATTTCAATTGACCCACCCTATTCGTCTTTCAATTACTAACAAAGGGACTTACACATTAAAATCATGGATTAATCAGATCAATGATAATGCTCCAACTAATGTCGCCAATGATACAATTAAATCAATTGTTACTGTATTTGATACTGCAGTTAATAGACAATTGCTGCATGAGAATTGGACTTCATCAACCTGTCCACCCTGCAAGCCAGGAAATGAAAAATTACATGAAGTATTTTCTAATTACACTGAAGACCAATATACAGAAATAAATTATCATTATTTTTTCCCTGGTGTAGGTGATCCATATTATACAATTGAATCCATAGCTAGAGGAAGATACTATGCTCCAATAAATACAGCAAATGGTAATGTTTATATCAGTTCAATTCCGGCAACTGTTTTGGATGGACAGACCATTGTAAATCCAAATGGTTACACCACTCAACTATTTGATGAGTACCAGAAGATTCCTTCCTTTTATGAAGTGATTCGATCAGGTACAGTTACCGGACAAAAAATAAACATCAAAGTTGATGTCAAAACTTATGCACCTACATCTGCCACAACTCGATTATTTGTCGCCGTCTGTGAAAAACTAACTTTTGATAATGTAAAAACAAATTTAGAAACTGAATTTCCGCATGTAATGAAAAAAGGTGACAGATACCAATGGAACTTTAGTGGGTGTATTACCAGAAAAAGCTAGCAAGTCATTTAATTTAAGTTGGACCGCTCCGGGTGTGTATCGATTGCCACTAGATGCGCAGGCTGCAAATAGAATTAATATTACAACAGAGCATACTATTGAAGAATTTGAAGACCTTGAAGTAATTGCCTGGATACAAGAAACTGATAAAACTGTTTTGCAATCGAATTCAGCAGATTTGGAATTCATTGTCTCAAATGATAATCCTGTAGTAAAAATAGAAATCAGCGTTAATCCAAATCCATCAAGTGATTACTTCTTTATCAATATGTTTGCATTTGATGATGCACAAGAATTAAAAGTATTGATTGCAGATGCAAACGGTAAATTGATTTATGCAGATAATACAAATTTAAAATCATTGTTCATCAATTCTTCAAACTGGAATCCAGGAATGTATCACATCAAGGTGGTTGGTAAAAACCAGGAAGCGAATAAGAAGATTGTTGTGTTGGAATAGTTGTTAGTTGTTAGTTGTTAGTTGTTAGTTGTTAGTTGTTAGTTGTTAGTTGTTAGTTGTTAGTTTAAAAAAATTAAACGACAATTAATAGTTTTAAAGTTAACAAATATTTTTAATATTCTTGAATAGTAATACAAAAAGCCCATGATTTAAATCGTGGGCTTTTGTTTTAGATTCAAGTTTTAAATTATCAAAACCTTTAGAAATTTTAACTAAATTCCAATCAAAAACTGCCAACTGCCTACTGAAAACTGCCAACTTCTTTATCTATCTTCGCGGCTCTTTATTTACCTGGACAGTAAAAATGTATAATATGAAAAAACTTTACCTATTGGCAATGGCCATGTTTTGTATTTCGATTGTTGAAGCGCAGTATTATTTGTTACCTGTTGTTAAGAATGGTCAAAATCCTGCAAATCTCAATCGCGATTTAGAAAACCAACAAGGAGCCGGCTTGACTAGTGGATGGATGACCATTTTACAAGGTCCTCAATCATCTGGAAACTGGTCTTCAACATTTGCAATTCCATTCAAATTTTATTTTAATGGAGCTTTGGTGAAAAGTTATAAAGCATCTACAAGCGGAATTGTCACTTTCAATTCTAAAACCAGTATGAAAGTCGATTCTAATAACATCGCACTACCAACTTCGCGTGTACCTGATAGCTCCGTTTGCATTTGGGGATTGCGTGCTGCTATGGGTGATTTTATAGTCAATAAGACTTTTGGTACTGCACCACACCGTCAATTGTGGATCAGTTTCAATTCATTCAGTGAATTAGATATCAAAACGGGTTACATTTTTGCATCAGTAGTCCTTGAAGAAACTACCAACAAAATATATATCGTTGACCAACGTACACAATGTTTGATGAACAATACACCCTGTGCAGATAAAACGAGTCTGACCCTTGGCATACAGATTGATTCTACGAATGCCATAATGGTGCCTGGATCACCTACATACCAAAGTGATAATCTAAACAATACTGGTGTTCAGGACAATTCTTATTATGCATTTGTTCCAGGAGCACAACCCGATCTTGATATTGAATCTCAAAAGCATCTTTTTAAAGATTATTACCTGATCAGAGAATTTCCAATTCCAGTGGTTGGAAAATTTAAAAATATTGGAAAAAATACCATAACCAAAGTTACCTATAATTATGCAATAGATGATGGTGCAGTAAAAACTACAGATATTACAGGATTAAATGTTGCTCCATTTTCTGATTTCGAATTGACACATCCGGATACTTGGCAAACCAATGACGTATCATTTACTACTCATAATATTAGATCGTGGATCAGTTTAATTAATGACATACAAGCTACGAATGCATACGATGACACACTAACTTCCAGCATAATTGTAAATGATACCTTTATCACCAGAAAATTAATGCATGAAAATTTTACCTCATCTACTGCTCAACAAGCTAGAGCAGGTAATGATACTTTGCATAAAGTTTTAAGTAAATATCCTGGTTTATATACCGAATTAAACTATCCGATGAGCAGTTTTCAAGGTGGAGGAGATCCCTATAATACTATAGAAACTGCAGCCAGAGGTAGCCGGTTTTATAGCGTTGGCTTTTCGCTTCCAACTACTTTTCTTGATGGCTCTATTAGTTTAAGTCCTGCTACCTATACGTCAGAGACATTTCTATTGAACCAGGAAGTTCCTTCATTCTATCAAATCATACCTTCAGGAAGTGTCAAGGGCCAACAAATAGATATTCAAGTTGAAATAAAAACGGAAGCACCTTTATTTGCGACAACGAAATTGTATGTAGCAGTAAGCGAGAAACTAGCTACAAAAAATGTGAAGACCAATGGAGAAACTTCGTTTCCTCATGTTATGAAAAAATTTATACCTGATACACTTGGAACTATTGTAGGTGTTCTGCCTGCTGATTCAAATAAAATTTTTAATTTCAGCTGGAACGCACCAGGTACATACAGACTACCTATTGATGGGAGAGCAGCTAATATTATCAATCTCGCCACTGAACATAGCATTGAAGATTTTTCAAATCTCGAAGTCATTGCATGGTTACAGGAAAGCAACAAAAACATTCTTCAATCCAATTCTGCAGATTTAAAATTTTCTGTATCCACACAGGATCCAATTGTCAAAAAAGAACTTCGCGTATCTCCGAATCCTGCCAGTGATTATATCTTTCTTGACATGTCGGCATTTGATGCATCACAGGAATTAAAAATATACATTGCTGATGCAACTGGCAAATTGGTTTATGCAGATAAATCTGTATTAAAATCATTATTTATCAATTCCTCAAATTGGAATCCTGGATTGTATTACATTAAAGTGATTGGTAAAAATCAGGAAGGAAGTAGGAAGATAATTGTTATCGATTAAAATTATTTTGCAGTTTGCAGTAAAAAAGGTTGGCGCATTACTTGTTTAAAATTGTAAGAGATCTTTTTAATAATCAAAAATAAATTTTTACAAAAAGCCCATGATTTAACCCAAGTTGCAGCCAAAGGCCCGATTTTAGAATTTTTTAAAGAATTTTCAAGATATTTTACTCATCAAATCCATTGCATATTCGGAGGGGGCT
>JAYVIT010000134.1:0-4332 GCA_043769965.1 Saprospiraceae bacterium | reverse complement strand
TTTCAAAGTCAGTTGGTTGATTTTGCATTTTATGGCGCATATTATATTGGTGCTTTGTCCTTGTTTGTGTTTAGCACTTTGAAATCTTCCGATCTTGTTTCAACCTGGGGTTACAAAAAAAGTATCGTGTATGGTTTGTTGTTTTCATTGTTAGGTGCAATTGCAATGATCATTACTGTAAAGTCAGGTTCGAAAGAAAACGGATTTACGTTTTTTCTGATTTCATTTTTTATACTTGCCCTCGGATTTTCTCTTCAACAAACAGCAGCTAATCCTTTTGCCATTTCATTAGGTGATCCATCCACTGGTTCACACAGGGTAAATCTTGGCGGTGGAATCAATTCCTTTGGAACGGCCATCGGACCCATTGTCGTAGCATTGGCTTTGTTTGGTGCTACCCACTATGATGATAGTGCAATTCAATCCTTGAGTTTAAACAGTGTAACAAATCTGTACATGGGTGTAGGCTTGTTATTTTTAATGGCGGCTCTTTTATTTAAATTTTCAAAGAAAGTTCCGGATGGAATTAATACAGCTGTATTTGAACCGGCTAATAAAGCTATGTACACTATGATTGTTATCACCATTGGATTGTTGATTTGTTTTATTCCTGTCTTTAATAGTTACCGGAATGTTCCTGATAATATTTCTGAAATCGATTTTCAGCAAATTGAAATGCAAAGAATGTTTTGGTTACTACTTGCACTGATTGTTTTGATTTCGGGTTTAAGTTTTGCATACTTCAAATCACAAAAACAAGAACAAGGTTGGGGAGCATTAAAATATCCACAATTATTATTGGGCATGTTTGCAATCTTTGTTTATGTCGGCGTAGAAGTAACCATACAAAGTAACATGGGTGAATTATTGAAAAGCGATGATTATGGCAATATGCCGACTTCTGCTATTATCCCATACATCTCTATGTTTTGGGGTAGTCTGATGATTGGTCGTTGGACTGGAGCCATTCCAGTGTTCAATCCTACAAAAACGATGAAGAGTCTGTTGATGGTGATTGTGCCGCTGGTTGCATTTTGCGTGGTTCTTTTTGTGAATATAATTGCAGCACGTGACATGAGTCACTTGTATTATTATGTCTTATGTGTAGTTGTTTTAATTGTTGCATTTTTTATTTCACAGGATAAACCGGTATCCACGTTGATGCTGTTTAGTTCACTGGCGATGATTGCCATGCTCATTGGACTTATGACAACTGGTACAATTTCCATTTATGCATTTTTAAGTGGTGGATTATTTTGTTCGATTATGTGGCCCTGCATTTTTTCATTATCCATAGCAGGACTTGGCAAATATGAAACACAAGGAGCAGCATTTTTAATCATGATGATTTTAGGTGGAGCTATTATTCCACCGTTGCAAGGAAAGCTCGCAGATTTAACGAGTGTTGGTATTCACAAATCATATTGGATCACAGTGGCTTGTTTTGCATATCTCCTCTTTTTTGCCTGGATGGTAAAAACCGTATTGAGAAAACAAGGAATTGATTATGATAGACAGGTAAGTGAAGAACATTCTTAATTTATTTATTTAATTGCTAAATTGTTGCATTGTTCAATTGATGTTTTCTGTATTCAGATTCACAATTCTCAACAGGTAAGAAATTAAGAGTTTAATTTAAATATTTCAACTTCGAGAAAATAACAATCTAGTAATTCAACAATATATCAATTTAGCACTTTAACAATTTAACAATTTAGCAATTAAACAATGTATCAATTAATCCAACATCTTTTATACCTTTATCGCTACAAATAAATTCATATGAAAGCAATCGCCTGTATTATTCTTTTATCTTTTTGCTGGAGTCTTCAAGCTCAGGATGCCAATGAAGATTTATTATCCGCAAACCGGGAAATCTATCTCCTTACTGATAGTTTGTGGAATCTAGAAAAAATGTATATCGCAAGATCTATAGATGAGAAGTCCTACCTGAAGATCAGCGGAGAATTGTTGAATGCAATCAGCGCACTAGCTTATTCAAATGCAAGCAATTTTACACGGCTTGGAGAAAAAGCCGATGAAGAAAACGGAATGCCTCAAGTGGTGGATTTGCCCGATCCTTCCATGGGACAGCAGGATACTTTTCCAAGCAATAATATGGAACAAATGCCTGATTTCAATCCACCTAGTAATCCCATTGACCTGATCACAGGATCCGGACGAAGGACCAGTTTTAAACTTCGCTATGGTATGTTTTGGAATGGTTTGTCTCAGGGTACTAAAAATTCAACAATTGATTATCCTGAATTTAAATTATGGAGTTCGTATTGCTGGTTCAGCGAATTTGATATTTTGATGCAAACTCGTTTAGGTAAAAGCAATAGGGGACCATTTTCGATTTATTATGGAATTGGATGGGATATCCGACAATACACACAAAAGAAAAATCCACAACAATTGAGTTTGAATAATGACAAAGCTGTTTTTGTCGTACCAAATCCAAAATTGGAAAAAGCTTCTATGGATGTTTCTTATTTCCGATTTCCAATTGGATTGCAATACAAAAAGAAAAAATTAGTACTTAATGCAGGTGGGTATTTTGGTTTTTTAACTAATCATGAGCAAACCCTTGAATCTACAACAGCATTAGGTGAAGGATCAGAGTTAACTTTAGATAAAAATTACAATTTTACAAAGACAAATTATGGATTGAGTGCATCGATTGGTATTAAGCGTATTCATATTGCTTTCAATTATGATTTAAATACCTTGTTCAAAAACAATGATGATTACAAATACAATGCCTGGAAAATAGGATTGATGATTTTTTAATACAATTGCTACAAATCATTTTTTAGATTGTATTCATAATAAAAATTATTTATAAAATCTGCATCCAAGCCCGAAAGGGCTTGAATAATAATAGTTCCGAGAATATCGGGAGTGAAACCCCTGGTTCAAGATGAATGCCTTTCCAAGCCTTGAAGCCTGCCTGTTGCAGACAGGGCTTGAATTTTTAGAACTATAATCATTCATTAATTTAAAGATTTGAGATTACATTCTTTTAGGATTATTTACATTTATCAAACAAACCAATCTTCTCTTTAATTAATTCACTTCTCTTTCAATTGAATACTATCTTTGTAAACCATTTACCTACCTGATAATTCTTATGAAAAAACCAGAATCCTTTTACGAAAAATTAGCATACCTCTTTTATGCCGTTGCTGATTGTGATGGAAAAGTAACCAACAAAGAACTTTATAAATTGCATGAAGAAGTAGTATCCATTTGGAAATCAATTGACAATTCCCAGGATGAATTCAATACAGATCTTGCTTTTGAGATTGAAGCTATTTTCGAATGGTTGGAAGACAACCGGTATCCATATAAAGATGCATACAAAGAATTCACTGATTATGCAGGTGAACACAAACAATTTTTCGATGTTGTCGTCAAAGAAAAATTAATGCATACCAGTACTAATATCGCTACCGTATTTAAATCAGTCAATCATGCAGAAGACAATATTTTGCATGAGCTCAAAAAATTTTTAGAACATTTATAAGAAACTGAATTCTTCCTAACGCTGCTATTAAATCTATAATGCGAATCCATACCGAGCGGCTTGAATTGATATGTTGTGATCATGAATTACTTCGCACCTTGATTTACGACAAAACGGAATTTGAAAAATTGATCGACATTAAAATTCCAGAAAAATTCACCGAGTTTGGTCTTCCTCCTCTTCAATATTCAATGGAAAAACTTGCAGATCCAGGTGAAATTGGATGGTGGACCTACTTGCCTGTTCACATACATGCCAATATGTTGATTGGAACCTGTGGCTATAAAGGCAAACCGGATAAAGATGGTATGGTAGAGATAGGTTATGAAGTCGTGGAAGCTCTTCGCAATAAAGGTTATGCCAAAGAAATAGCACAAGGCTTAATTAAGAATGCTTTTCGCTACCATGAAGTGAAAATCGTCAGAGCACACACACTTCCGGAAGTAAATCCCTCTGTTCGAATTTTAAAATCCTGCAATATGGAATTTATCGATACCATAATGGATCCTGAAGATGGAGAAGTTTGGCGATGGGAAATATTGAAGATTAATTGTTAAATTGTTAAATTGTTAAATTGTTAAATTGCTGAATAGCTGTACCGATAATATTGTTCGGATTAAATTGTTAAATTGTTGGATAATGAAATTGTTTAGTAAATTTATTATTTTAATCAGACTGTATGTTCAATGAAGTTATACCTTTTTAATCTAATTAGAGTCTGTCTTTAATGTTAATAAATACCTATAACATGTTGATAAATAATGGAATAGGTTTTGTTTAGTTGTAAAAATTTCTCTATCTTC
>JAYVIT010000133.1:0-30218 GCA_043769965.1 Saprospiraceae bacterium | reverse complement strand
TGAAATGACTCAGTTGACCAAAGCTGAACAAAAAGATAAACTCGAAATTTTACTTGCAGAATTTAATCTCAACCGCGTTCGTAAAAATGCCGGAGATTCATTGAGTGGCGGCGAAAGAAGGCGAACTGAAATTGCACGTTCGTTGGCATCGGATCCTCATTTTATTTTATTGGACGAGCCATTTGCTGGTATTGATCCTATTGCCGTTGAAGACATTCAATCCATTGTTGAAAAACTGAAAGCAAAAAATATAGGCATCCTAATTACTGATCACAATGTACAGGAAACCTTGTCTATAACAGATCGTGCATACTTAATAGTCGAAGGCAAAATTTTAATGACAGGATCCGCAGAAGAACTGGCAGCAAATGAAGATGTGAGACGGGTATATCTAGGACAACATTTTGAACTTAGAAAAAGAAGAATACCGAATGCAAGCAATTAGATTTTTATTGGTTTGCCTTTTATTTTATTCTTGTGAAGAGTCCACTTATAAAGTGGAAAAACGTGCAAAGTTTGAGGCCGACAGTTTATTTCTAATCGAATATCAATCTATACTTAAAGAACAAGATTCTATTTGTACGTTACGAAAACAAGCGAGCTTAAAAACGATGGTAGATTCAATTGTTGATATAAGAAAAAAGGAAATCATTCAATTGCAAAAGGGACTATGAAAAATGTACACATAATTGTTCTTTGTTTTATTTTGATTTCTTGTAAAGATGAAGAAAAAGCAAACGATGAAATGGTTAAGCTTAAATTGGAAGAACGACGACAGAATTTCATTGCCGAAAAAACGGATCAATGCACTAAAGAATTGATGATGAAAATCGAAGAACTTGCAGATTCCATTTTAATCTACCAGTCGAAAAGAACCAAATACGATAGTCTGACCATTCCATATGATTCTATAAGGCCAGAAAAACCGGAAGTAATTTTTCCTGATTATAAAAAACCAGAGAAACCGGAAGAGAAATTGAACGTGGAAAAAAAAGTTAAACAGGACACGCAGCAGAATGGAAAGATTAAGCTCAAATGAAGGATCATATTCAAAGTTGAGAGGGGAGCATTTTTACATTGTAATCACAAATGAATCTTATTAAAATTCGATTATTGATTTTAGAAGAATTTATATTCCACAATGGAGAGCACAGTTAAAAGTAGTGTTTCGTTCTTTTGCAGTCGCCCAAAAGAACCAAAAGGCTTGTTCGAAATAAGGTGCCTTTGCTTACTCACAAAGCTTCAGTTCGTATTTTTCTATAATGGCTTTTGACATGGATCGATAAAAAAGTTTCATTTCATACAATAGACGAATCTCCAAAAGTTAGGCTTGAAAAATACTCACCACGCACTGTATTTCGAACGGTTTCCCCTATTTGTAATATCAAATTTAAACCTTTTAACCTGACCTGTTACTTTCCGTACTTTACTTTCAAATGAGTTTTATACAATTCTTTATACGGTTTCTTACCTGCAACTTTTAATATGCCAGATAGACTTCTAACCATTGGTGTTAATTCATTGTCTTCCTTTTTAGGATCTGATACCAGAATTAAATAATTCTCAACCAACTTTGATAAACTTGTCTTTTTTGATTTAGCATATAACTTTGCTATTTGAATAGTTTGCTTATCAATTTTTAATGTTAATTTAGATACCATTTTAATTAAATTGATAGAGCTAAGAGAATAATTGTATACGTCATTTTTACAACCAATTAATCAGTACCGTAAATCCCAATACGGGTTTCTCCTCCTTTCAATGCAATCCTTTATATAAGTACTTATTAAGTTTTTATAAGTTTCGAAATTAATCATTTTCCCCTTTGATTTGGGTTGATTGATTTTTTGAAGAGAATCAAGTGTTATGGTTTCTGCAACAATGATGCTTGCTCCGTCATTGATGTTGATCTCCAAAATCAAACCGGGTAGTCCGCCAAAAAATCCTGGACCAGCAGGTATTAAAATTTTATCTGTAAACCAGGCAGTTATTTTTTGATTTTTTATGGTATCCGTTGTTTCCGCTTTCATGCAAACATATCCTGCAACATCCTTGATCTCACCTAATACTTTCCATTTCCATTTTGGAATTTCATCTTTGACTATATAGGTTTTTCCCAAAATACCAACGCGATCAAATATTGTATTTCGCAGATAGTTTCTATAAATTTGAAGTTCTTCTTTTTTGTAACTCCAGGTTGATTCTTCATCTTTATCGATCAGAACATATGTGTAATGAGATACCGTATCATTAAATACTAATTTCATTCTTTCTGTATATCCCTCTTCTTTACCCCAAACCATAATGATCCTATCTCTTTCTTCTTGATTAAGATATGGTAACCCGGCTGCAATTTTTGTCCATGAATTCGTTTGTGCATAAATTACTTCGCCATGTAACGCTTGTCCAAATACATTAATTGAAATAAATAAAAAAATACAACAAAATAAAATTGAAATTACTTTCATATAAAATATTTCACTATAGTAATAAATAAATTAACTCTTCACTTAATTAGAACATATAATCATTTGATTTTTTCACTGTCACCCGGATTCCTTTAATATTATAACTCAGGCTTAATAAATAATATCTGGACAACAAAAATGTACTCGTTTCGGTAACCTGATTGACGCTTGCAAATTGTCTAATCGAAATGTTTTTGTTTAACAGGTCGTAAGATGAAAGTCGCACTTCAAGTTTATCGCCTTTTAAGAATAACCTGTAGATAGATGCATTAAGTATTGGAATATTATATTGCGTTGCAAATTGCTCATTATCATAAATTCTATAATCCAATGATCCATTAAAATAAATATTAAATAACAATTTCGCATTGGTCTGCAAATTATACGATTGGCTCCATACCTTATAATTTTGTTGTGTTTCCAACGAATAAGAAGTCGTGTTCAAAGACCCCCGGGTATCCAGGTAAACAGAATATTTGTCATTTGGTGTCCAGGATAATGAAAGCCTTAAACTGTGATTATTGTTTATAGCATCATTCAGAATGTAATTAATTATACTTTTATTCAACCCATAGGAATAACTATAATTAGTGCGAACTGTAAACTTGTTTTTAACAATGGGAAATCCGTAACCTGCATATATGCTGGCTCGTTGTCCACCTTTATAATTTACAAACCGACTCGTAGTTATTAACAAACTATCAATCGTTTGCTCCACAATGTGTTGGTTTTCAGAATAGCTATAATTTGCATAAAAATTGTAATTGGTAAAATTAATTTGGTTACTCCCATAAAAATTGAAGTGAAGCTCATGTGATATTTCAGGATTCAATTCAGGATTACCAATGCGAATGAACAACGGGTTACTATTATCAATGATTGGAGAAAGATTTCGGAAACTTGGCTCTTGTACATTTCCATAGTATCCCATACCGATTTGCTTTCCATTTAGATCCAAATTTGCATAAAAAGTGCCGAGAATATTATTGTAGGACCTGTCTATTGCAGTATACGGATTTATTCCTTCCTGGAAGCGTCCATCCAAACTTATATTTTGTGCAGCTACACCGGCACTTAAGTTTAATCCATTTTTACCAAATTGTAGAATTGCTCCTCCTTTGTTTAATTTAAAAGTATGATCATTATTTCGCGAATATAAATTGCTAATCAACATGGTATCCTGGATATTATCGAAAACATCTCTCACCAATTGATCTTTTCGTTGAATAAAATTATAAATAAACTGAATAGATAAATTCTTTCCTAAAGGTTCAACATATAATAAACTGGATTTAATAGAATTGATATCTGTGTTGAACTGAATGAATTGATCCAGAATAGCTGTAGAATCTAATATGTTCTGTGAATAAAATTCATTCTTTGAAAACAAATCTTCTTCTGTATTTCGTTCATTCACATTATAAATAAAATTGACACCAAAATTCCTTTTCTTATTCTTAAACTTTCGTTTGTAATACGCTACACCCTGCCATCCCAGGTTCTTTCTGTCTGAATTCCTGTTTAAATTCAATGAACCGGTCAAAAGACCATACTGATCATTATTTCTAAACACTCCATTTGTTCCTGTTGCTGTCGAAACAACATTACCTCTCAGTTTCAGAATCAACGTATTCAAAGAATCAAATTCTTTTTCCAAAATAATTTCTGCCCGGTGACTTCCATTCTTTCGATCCTGACTACTTTGATCATCGGTAAAATAATTATTATCAGGAAGAAAGAACTGGCGCTTTCGAATTGCTTCAGAAAGAAGATTATTTTGTCGATAAACATAGCTACTGGTCCATTTCAATTTATTATGGTCATAGTTGTAATTAATTCCTGCTTGCGCATTCTCGGGTATTCCAGCGGCGTCATCTCCAAAATATCCTTCCGACGAACCAAACTCATCATTATTCTCATCGTTGTTACCTCCGTAATAATAATTGCCCTGACCAAAACTAAATAATTGCTCCGCATCATTCCATTCCCAGCTTTGTTGACCCCGAAAATCCTGGTAGTCATTCCAGTTCATTCCATTTCTGCCCGTATTGTTTTGTATACCAATTACACTAAGTTGTTCTTTTTTATTGAATTTATTATAATTTCCTTTGACTTCTGATTTGGTAATTGCAGAAGAATTTCCATCACCGGAATCTCTTTCCTCCAATCCAATGCCAGCAACTATTTTTCCAAATCCACCCTTTTTAAATTCTTCTTTAAGTTCAAGATTCATAGTCTTTTCATTTTTATCTTGAACCTGACCCGTCAATTGTGCTTGTTCTGTTTTTTCATTGAATACTTGCACTTTCGAAACACTTTCTGCTGGTAAGTTTTTTGTCGCCATTGTTGGATCATCTCCAAAAAACCGTTTCCCATCTACGGTGACCTTATTTACACTTCGTCCATTGCTACTAATTGAACCGTCTGCTCCAACATCAATTCCCGGAAGTTTTCTCAATAAATCTTCAACACTTGATCCGGCAGGAACTTTAAAAGTAGTAGCATCATATTCGATGGTATCACCACGCATTTTCAATGGCGCTTTGGCTTCCTTGATGACCACCTCAAAAAGCACATTGTTGATTTGAGTCAAACGAATGTTTCCAAGATCAAAAAGACTTGATTCTTTTGGATCCAATTTCTTTTCAAAAGAAAAATATCCAAGATAAGTGACTTTGATCAGAATTGGTTTTGAAAATTTGTCTTTTATAGAGAACAGTCCATTTTTATCCGCCTGTGTATAGGTGATATAAGTACTATCCTCGGCATCAAGAATTAAAACTGTAGCTAAGGCAAGTGGCACTGATAAGGTATCGGTGACCTGGCCTTTAATTTCGATTCGCGTTTGGGCGAAGGATGAATTAATTAATGAAAAGCTGAATACTAGTAAAGGATAGAGCCATCTCATAAAGAGGTTTTGTTTTGTTAAAGCAATTGAACGCAAGATAGGAGCTAATATTTTAAGTAATTGAAACACTGAATTTTTCTATCTCTTTTAATATTAATTTAACTATTTGTATCTTTACCTTATGGAAAAGGTTGCAAAAATTCATTCGCTTCATGACCACCAAACGGATTATGAATATTGGCAAACAAAATCCCCACAAGAGCGATTGGATGCTATAGAATTTTTACGAGAACAATATATCAATTTCACTTTCGATGTTAAGCCAAGATTTCAAAGAGTTTGTTCAATTATTAATAGAAAACAAAGCTGATTACCTGATCGTCGGTGGATATGCAGTTGGAGTCCATGGATATCCTAGGTTCACAGGTGATCTTGACATTTGGCTGAATCCTACTGTTGAAAATGCAACTAAAATTCTAAAATGCATTGATCTATTCGGATTTGGAACACTTAATTTTACTGAGAAGGATTTTACAAAAGAAGAAAACGTGATCCAATTAGGTTATCCACCATTAAGAATTGACTTATTGACTACAATAGATGGGGTCAAATTTCAAGATTGTTATAAGAATAAAGTAATCTTTGAAATGGATGACTTACAAGTAAATTTCATTAGCTATAATGATTTGATAAAAAATAAAACAAGTTCAGGTCGACTTAGAGATCTGGATGATATTGAAAATCTTGAAAAGAATAAGTCTTTAGGGAATTCCTAGAATCTCATCAATTGGTTGTTAGTAATAAATTTATTTTTCAATATCAGGCAATGCAATACTTCTTCGATTCACATTTATTTCAACGATTGGGAGAGATCTAGCCAATTTTGTATCCTGCTTGCTAGCATCAACAAATATATACTGGGTACCATAAATTTGAGGTTTATTGGATTTTAGTAAGTAAATATCCATCAGTTGTGCATACCATAACCAGTCGCTTTCACCTTCCGCGCAATAGGATTTCAACACAGGTAAATATTTTTTGATAAGTGAAGTATCACCAGAGTGATTTATTATTAATGATAAACCCATTGCACTCCGATAGCCCACAGTTGAAATCCTGGGCAGTGAATTCTTTTCAAGATATTTCAAAACATATTTTAAATTATTAACATCCTGTGCAGATATGATGGAATCAATGACCTCAAGAGTTTGAAACGAAAACGTATCAAGGTACTTAATATAGCCTGTGATTCCGCCTAAATATTGCTCAAGGGTTCTGTATTTTTGATCTTCAAAATACATAGAATCCAGAGCAAAAGATGTTTCATTCTTGTACAAGTTGGAATATCGTTTACGAATAGCAGTATAAATTGAGGAATCAATTTTGTTTCCATTTATTTTTTGAAGTCTTGTATCAAAAAGAATACAAATCCATTCTTTCTTTGGAGCGATACTTAACCATCTTAAAAAATATTCCTTAGATTTGCCATAGTTTCCTATATTATTATAGTAAAGTCCAAGGCGATACAAACTACTATTAAGCGTTAGTGAGGTCTCAGAAATTTCTACCCTTCTATTTTTACTTCTTCCTATTTCACTTACATTACTATTAACCGGGTCTTTCTCACACTTACCAAAAGTAATTAGATTAAATTCATTCAGTTCATGGGTTTTCATAATATATGCTTTAACACTATCTGCCCTTCTCATAGATAATGCACAATTTTCTTCACCAATATTATCGGTATGGCCTACGATTTTGTAGACTCTGGCTTTTATATTACTCAATGTTCGGAATGTGGAATCCAATGACCATCTGGAAGCTTCACCCAAAGTTGCATCTCCACTATTAAAATAAACAACTTCATTTTCAAGAACGGGTTGAATGTAATCTCTTGTTTCGTCTTCGAGGTTTCTGCAATGTGGTGTAATAACAATGTTTTTATTTAGAGTATCTTCTTTCATTTTGATAATACTCACGTTATCAATGAATGAATAATAATAATAAAAATTATCAGTTCTATGAAACTTCGGGAATTTATTATCTCTGAATACACCCAGGACCAAATAATTTAAATTGCATTGAGGGCGAATGTATATACTTATTTTACACCACTGGCCAGGTATTATAGTATCCGAAAAATATGTTTTCAGATCTAACATGTTATTCACCGACATTCGCACATCCTTATTGGAAAGCATAAATCCAATATGGTTTGTCAAATTTGCTTCCATACTTGTTTCCTTTATTAGATATACCCACATGCTCACCTGATAGACCTCACCGACTTCAAGAGGTTCAGATAATTTGGATTTAAGATAGCCTGTACAACCTTTTATTTTTCTTTTTCCATTGGCATCCAGATCATCGTTGTTAGGACAATTTTCTTCATAAACAATTTTTACCATTCCACAACCAGATTGTGCTGGGTATTTTTCAAAGTTACAAGTTGATAATGTCCAGTCATAGTCTCCTTTTTTTGTTTTGCAATTGCAATAAAATGTTTGCCAGGCAATATGATTCCAATTTCTCAAATAAATAATATTGTGTTGAGTATAAGGCCATGATGGATATAGCTGATTGTGTTCTTCAAAATCGCCATTGGGAACTAAGTTTTGCGCAATGCATATATTTTCATGCATTACACTTAGTATGATAATTATTTGGAATGTGAATGTTCTCATATAAATCCTTTTCAGATTTTTATCATTAATAATGAAACCTACATTGAATGATGTGAATAAAATCATCCGTCACTTGATACACTAATCGGTGTTCTCCAGAAATACGCCTAGACCAATATCCAGATAAATCTGCTTTTAAAGCTTCCGGTTTTCCTTTTCCATTGAATGGATCTCTCATACATTCTTTGATAAGTTCATTTATTTTTTTAAGATTTTTAGAGTTGTGTTGAGACCACCAAACATAATCTTCCCATGCATTTTTATCCCAGGACAAATTTCTCATGAGGGATCTAATAAAGCATGGGTTTCTATTTCTCCTTTTGATTTTCGTTGAATGGCTTCATCCAACCTTTTACGATTGTTTTCAGTAGAAAGCAGATGAAGGGTTTCTTGCATAGCATTAAATTGATTCAAAGATATCAATATGGCATTTTTATCACCACCTCTATTGATTATCAACTGATTATCAGATTCAGTAACATCATCCAGACAAGCTTTTAGCCGTTTTCGAAAATCGGAATAATTAATAATTAGCATAATTAAGTACATAATATTGTACAAATTTAGGTGTATATTTATTCATTTTTACAATTTTAGCTAATTTTGTACAATGCCTGAAATAAGTCGATTTTTTTGAATAATAATATACATGTATTTTGAGGATCATCTGCCTCCTCATTTTCATGCAATTTATGACGAAAATGAAGCAATGATTTCTATTGAAACTGGAAATATCATTTTAGGTGAATTGCCAAGAACAAAAGAAAAATTAATTCAAGTTTGGGTTGAAATTCATAGAAAAGAATTGATGAATAATTATCTTGAAACTATTAAACCAAACCCTTTTTTAAAGAAAATCAAACCATTGGAATAATGCTGAATCGCATACTTAGAATTGAATCAATAGAACCATTTAAGATTTTATGTAAATGGTCCAATGGAGAAACCAGAACTATTGATTTTGAAATCTTTTTAAAAGATAAAAAAGATAAGTATGCTAAGTTATTTGATTATAACTTCTTTAAAAATGTTAAATTAGATGCGGTTGCTAAATCTTTATTTTGGGAACACTATTTTAACTCTGACTCCAAGAATTCTGAATCAACGATAACACAACTTGATTTTTGTCCGGATTCGCTTTATAATTGAAGTCTTTAGGGAATCTTTAAAAATCGCTTAGACAAGGCATGCAAATTTATTAAATATGGATTTTACATTCGTAAATGACAAGTTTAAAAAATTTGCATAACGCAGTATAAGTAGATTTTTAGTGATTCCCCTAATTCCCAACCAACATCTTAGGTGCCGCCGCCAACATCTCCTCATCCGCTTTTGATTTGTATTTTTCAAAATTGGTAATGAAGAGTTCTGCAAGTGCATTGGCTTTTTGATCGTAGGCTTCTTTGTCGGTCCAGGTATTTTTTGGATTTAATAGATCTGATGGAACTCCAGGACATGATGTTGGATATTGCAATCCAAATATTTCGTGAGTATGATATTCCACATGATCCAATTCGCCATTCATCGCTGCAGTGATTAATGCACGTGTATATGGCAATTTAATTCTACTACCAACTCCATATGGTCCTGCAGTCCAACCTGTATTTACCAACCAGATATTTGGTTTGAATTGTTCTATCTTTTTGCCCAACATTCCTGCATAATAAGTTGGATGCAGTGGAAGAAACGGAGCCCCAAAACAATTTGAAAAAGTTGCTTTCGGTTCTGTAACACCAGCTTCTGTGCCTGCAACTTTTGCAGTGTATCCGGAAATAAAATGATACATCGACTGTCCTTTATTCAATCTGCTGATCGGAGGTAAGATGCCATATGCATCGCAGGTCAGAAAAAAGATATTCGATGGATGTCCGCCAACAGATGGAATCACTGCATTGCGAATGTGTTCAATCGGGTATGAAACGCGCGTATTTTCTGTAATGGATTTATCACAATAATCCGGAACATTGCTTTCTCCGTGGAATACTATATTTTCTAAAATGGCTCCAGGACTTATAGCATGATAAATATCCGGTTCTTTTTCTTCAGTAAGGTCAATGCATTTTGCATAACAACCTCCTTCAAAATTAAATACACCTTTATCAGACCAACCATGTTCATCATCTCCGATCAATCCACGTTCTGGATCTGCTGATAAAGTAGTTTTACCTGTCCCAGATAATCCAAAGAAAATAGTTGTGTCACCATCTTTTCCAATATTCGAAGAACAATGCATCGACAAAACATTTTTCTGATATGGTAAAATAAAATTGAGTATGGTAAATATAGATTTTTTGATTTCACCGGTATACGCAGAACCTCCAATTAATATGCGTTTGGATTTGAAATCAATCATCGAAAAATTGTGCTGTCTTGTACCATCAACCGCTGGATTTGCACGAAAATCTGGTGCACAATAAATACACCATTCAGGTTCGAATGATTCAATCTGTTCATCATTCAAACGGATAAACATATTACTCGCAAACTGTGCACTCCAAGGATATTCTGCAAATACTCTTACGCTGATGCGATAGCGAGGATCTGCACAAGCATAAGAATCCTGAACAAAAACTTCTTTACCTACGAAGTATGCACACATCTTGTTGTAGAGTGCATCGAATTTATCTTGTGGAAATGCCTGATTGAATTTATTCCAATCTACTGCATCATGTGTGATCTCATTGTCAACTGTAAATTTATCATCCGGACTTCTTCCTGTAAATTCTCCTGTTCGAATACATAAAGCTCCTTTATCACTCAAAATTCCCATTTCCCGTTTTAAACTTTCCTGAACCAGTTCAGTTGGGCTGACATTGCAATAAAGATGTTTTGTATTTTTTATACCGAAATTTTCAACTGGCGATTTAGCGGAAATTTTACCTGAAAAGCCCATGAATTTGAATTTAGCCTGGTTAAAAAAATGAGTCTGCAAAGTTAGTATTAAAACTAAAAGTTTGTCAGATGGATCAGGAAAACTTTGGTAATTGTATGGTAAAAGTGGTGCCTTTGCCTGGTTCAGAACTCTTGATGAAGATCTTTCCTGAGTGATAATTTTCTATGATTCTGCGACTTAGGGACAATCCCAGTCCCCAGCCCCTGGTTTTGGTGGTAAATCCGGGTTTAAATACCAGTTTCCATTGGGAGGAAGGAATTCCCTTACCGGAATCACTTAAATCAATATACACCCATTTGAAATCCTGTTTGAGCTGACAGCGGATTAATCCACTTTCTTGCATAGCATCCAAAGCGTTGCGCAATATATTTTCAATAACCCATGAAAAAAGATTGCTGTTGATCTGGACATTAAAAGTCTCGCTTGTTTCTTCCGGAAATTCGAATCGGATTTTTTGTGAAGCTCTTGCTGCTATATAATTCTTGCATTTCCGCAATTCTGAAATTAAATTAGTCAATTTCAATTCCGGTTGTGAACCAATTTTTGAAAATCGGTCCGCAACTTGTTGTAATTTATACACATCAAATTCCATTTCATGAATGATGCGTTCTTGTTCTTCATTAATTTCACCAGTACCACGAAGATGTTCAATCCAACCCATCATTCCTGAAATCGGCGTACCCAATTGATGTGCGGTTTCTTTTGCCATACCAACCCATACGCGATTTTGTTCTTCTTTTCTCGATGCATTAAACACGGCATATCCAAATCCTGCATAAAGCAATAATAGAATCAATTGCACCAATGGAAAATAACTAAGCAATGTGAGTATGCGAGGATATTTATAGTAAATAATATAATCATCACTTTCTACTGGTGGAGGTCCATGTGCTTTAAGTTCATTTATTAATTCCGCCGTATCTTTTACTTCTGGAAAATTATACAATTCTATATCTTGATTTCTATTGATCGCCACCACTTGTAAATCTGAAATGATTTGAGTGAGCATATCCTGTTCATAGCTCATGTCCTCATTCAGGTTTGCGGTATTGGTAATTTCCCGTAAAGTCTTTTCAAAAACTTCGACCTTTGTTAATTCTAACCGCGAAAGTTTTTTTGCAAGATAATTGGAATAAAACAATGGCATCAGCATAAACAGCAATCCCAATACGATGAGAAATATTTTCCAATTGCTTGTTTTGATGTACTGATTCATTACCTGAAATGGTTCGGTTCAATCTCTGTCTTAATAAAGAATGCAAAATAACGGGAAATAAGGGAATTTATTAGGTAGAATGTTCAATACGATAAAGTAGCATTTTAAATGATCAAAATTGATCACGGCTGAAAAGAGGATGTTTAACTTTCTACAGCAAAAATTTCGCCCTTACAGGGCTTGAGACCATGGTGATATTCTGAGATTGGGCGTTGCCCAATCCTATATTATTTGGCCCCTTCGGGGCTGTAAGAAAATTATCATTAATATTTATTATGAACTGTAAGAGCTAGCCCTGAAAGCCCGCCTGCCGGCAGGGCAGGGGCAAAATAATATAGCGAAGGGCATCGCCCTTCGTTAAGAATGAAGATAAATTAATACCCTGTAAGGGTGACATTAAATTATTTGCACTAAATATTCCGAATATTCCTGTTTACGGATAATAACAATTAAACAAATTAACCATTCAACAATAAAACAATTAAACAATTTATCAATCAATCCTCAATTCACTATTTGCAATTTCGCAAACTTCAAAATAATCTTGCGTTGTGGATTTTCAATTTCCTGAAATAAAATTGTAGCTACCCGATTTTCTCTTGCACCTTCAATCGTAATTACTTTTCCTCTTCCGAATTTTTGATGAATAACCATCATACCGGATTGAATAGCATCTGAAGGACTGGATGAAAAATTTTCGATAACTTCTTTGGTGAACTTAGGTTTTGTGCTTACCCATTTATTTTGAAAGGAAGGTTTTTCATCCATTAACTCAAAAACAGAATTCCGGGTATTGGTTTTATCGATCTCCATTCTTTCGGGTTGAATTTCATCGATGAATCGGCTGGGTTCACCCATTCTAAGATTTCCAAAAACATATCTGGTATGTGCATACGAAAGTGCAAGGAATTGTTTTGCTCTTGTAATGGCTACATAAAACAATCGTCTCTCTTCATCAATCTGCTCCGGATCTTTTGATGCCATAAAACTTGGAAATAAATTTTCTTCCAAGCCTCCAACGATCACTGCACTAAATTCCAATCCTTTTGCAGAATGCACGGACATCAAGGTAACATAATCTGCTTCACTATCAGATTGATCCAGTTCGGTGATCAATGAAATGGATTGCAAATAGGAAGCCAGTGATTTATCTTTTTCTTCATCTAAATGCCATTCATCTTCTTCAGTAAATGATTTAATGCCATCCAACAAAGCCATGACATTTTCAACTCGTTGAATGCCTTCGTTGGTGAGATCCTGTTTCAATTCAGACGACATTCCCGAAATTTTAAAAGCATACATCGCAGTATTGTATGCATCTGCAGCATGACTCGAATGTTGCACTTCCTGAATTTGCATTTTGAATTGCTTGAGACTTTGTGCAGCTTTTGGACTCAATTCAAAATTTGCACTTGCTTCCCATAGTGAAACATTATTTTCAGAAGCAAAGGCTTTGAATTTATCAACTGTTGAATCACCGATACCGCGTTTCGGATAATTGATGATTCGTTTAAAGGCTTCGTTGTCTTTTAGATTTACAATCAATCGCAGGTAAGCCAGTAAATCTTTAATCTCTTTGCGCTGATAAAATGATAGTCCACCAAAAACTTTATAGGGGATGTTTACTTTTCGCAAATGCTCTTCAAAAATCCGGGACTGCGCATTCGTACGATACAATATTGCAATCTCATGATTTTTTAAATGGTATCTGTTTTTTAGTTCGACGATATAATCTGCAACCTTTCTGCCTTCTTCGACATCAGTTGCGCATTTCATCAACTTGATCTTGTTGCCTGTTTCTTTTTCGGTCCAGATTTCTTTTTTAATTTGTTTTTTATTCTGTGTAATTACATCATTTGCAGCTTGCACGATATCGGGAGTGCTGCGGTAATTTTGTTCGAGTTTAAAAATTTTTGTATCGGGAAAATCATTTTGAAAATCCAAAATATTTTTTATCGTTGCACCACGGAATGCATAAATACTTTGCGCATCATCTCCAACGATGCAAATATTTCTTGGACTGTCTTTGTATAGTACCAGTTTTTTGATAATAGCATATTGCAAAAAATTAGTATCCTGAAACTCATCTACCAACACAAACTGAAACTGCTTTCTGTATTTTTCCAACACATTATCCGGATTCTCCTGAAGCAAGCGAAACAATTGCAATAACAAATCATCAAAATCCATTGCACCTCCGCGAACACAATGCAACACATATTTTTTATAAATCTGAAACGTCTGTGGCATTCTATTTTCTGCATCCTGATCGCGAAGATTAGAATCCTTTTCATACATGATCGGTGTAATCAGATTGGATTTTGCAGAAGAGATACGGGTGCGAACTGTGTTTACATTATATTCTTTCGGATTCAAATTCATTTCCTTAAGGATTTCCGAAATGACACTTTTACTATCCTCAGTATCATAAATGGAAAACGCAGAAGGATAACCAATCTTTGGAGCTTCCACTCTCAGTATTCTTGCAAAGATGCTGTGAAATGTTCCACTCCATACTTTGCGCACTTCATCACCAACCAATTGACTAATCCGCTCGGTCATTTCTTTTGCCGCCTTATTGGTGAATGTAAGTGATAGGATGTTATAGGGTTTGATCCCTTGTTGCAGCAAATAAGCCAATCGATAAGTCAATACCCTCGTCTTCCCCGACCCAGGCCCTGCAATAACCATCACTGGCCCATGTGTTTGAGTTACGGCTGATTTTTGTTCAGGATTTAGCCCATCGAGAAAAGAGTTCATGTGTTCTGCTTAGGAGGGCAAATGTAAGGAAAAAGAAGCTAGGAGGGAAGCTATAGGAGATTTGAGCTTGTAAATTCTTGTATTGTAAATATTATCTGTTTTGTGTATAGCTGAGTTAAGATTAAAATAAAATTGACGAAATTAGAACTTGTTACTACAATGTCAAGAAGTTCTAAAAGTCTATTTTTGCATTCTACTTCAATCTAAATACTTCAGTTTAATCTTTATTCAATATTTTATTTAATCGCCGCAATAGTCAAGCCTCCTGCCAAAAATCCAACAACCGCATAAATCCATTTTTTATTCTTCGCCTTTTTAATTTCAGATAATGCATTGTCCATGGATACTTTTGCATCATTCAGGTTTTTTGTCGCATCGTGTAGTGAATCAATTGAAGATTCCAGTTTTGGCATTGCGAAATTATTCATATCATCGATTTTTGATTTTTGCAGATCATAAATGCTTTCCAATCTATGCACATTCAAATCAAAACTATCGATGATCTTACCATACGTTTCATCCAGTTCGGACCATTCCGCCAATAGTGACTTATACTCACTATTTAAAAACAAAAATCGGTCCTTGGTCAATTCGCTGATTATATATGCATCACAGTTAAATTTCGGTGATACTGTGTTCTTTTTTAAAAAGTAGAGGTAATACCCTGACGTATCGCAAATTTGCTTTTGACTATTTAAATGATTAGCACACATTATGAGCAAGGCTGCAAGAATTGTTTTTATCATACCGTTTATTTATTAATGATTTCAATTGGTTTATTATCCTTATTTTCTTTCACCAACCTTGCATTTAAAGTAATTCGCAGATCATCGATTTTCTTTTTCATAGGTTGAATGTCTCTCCTGAATTGCTCCACTGTTCCCTTAAATTCACCATACAATAAATCGGAGTTTGATTTAAAAGAAACTAAACTATCTTTTATCAGATTCAAACTAGTCAAGGAGTAATTAATTTTAGCTGTTGCACTGTCAACCTGGCTTCGGGCAATTTTCAATTCAGAAATTGCTTTATTTAGCTCATCACTTCTAATGAAAAAAGTATAAATAACCAAGGCTCCCAAAAGAATCCAGGGAATTAATTTCATTAAATTATCTTTCATGATTAAAATATTTAGTTTTCACTTTCATTATTTGGTTTTTGATAAATTGCAATTCATTTAATTTTAATACGAATGTCATAAATTTACAAAAATCTACTCAACTATAATTACTTCAATTAAAAAAACAATTCAAATTTACCTATTGCAACCATGGCTCTGGCTCAGGCTCCGATTTTACAGGTGAATCAAAATCATTTAAGGTCCTTGCAGCAGAATATTTGTCCGGCCATTTTCCATCTAATTGTATATACATATTTGCTATTAATCTCTTTCCATATTCTGAAACGATTACATAATTCCGGGCAGTAATATTAGCCACTTTGTAACTTCCAAAATTTCGCAGATTCAATAAATATCCAGATATCCGGGTCGTCGATTTACTGACCAAGCCCATTAATTCACTTATATTATAGCTAACTGGAGTATTTACAATTGGAGAAGTAATTATTTGTGTAGCTGTTTCTGATTGGTGAGAATCTGTTTTATATACTGTTGCCGCACCTCCTGAATGCACATCTCCGGAAACTATAAGCAAATTTTTTGGTTTGAATCGTGCACCAAACTGAAAAATTAAATCCAACATTCGCTTTTGCTCCTTTTGATGATACACATGATCCCAATGATCCACTAAATCATCATCCTCTGTTGTGCCGAAATTGAATGCTCTTATTTTGTTAAATAATCCGGAGAAGAAACCATAAATTTTTTCTCCAGGTGAATTGTAATCTCTATGCGCTATAGGTACCGGAAGTATAAAGCAAATCACATTCATGTTTTTCTTTTCTTCAAAATAAGTTATGGACGGTTGAAATTCGCGCTTACCCAATAAATGTTCAATCGCTAAATATTGCCTTTCATCCAAAACTTGTTTCCTGGTTCTTTTTAATCTGGTGTCTGGAATGATAAAAGAATAATTTCTGATATTTAAATAAAGCGTATAATCATACGGATAATTCAGTAAAGAAATATTACTGCTGGTCCGGATTTGAAAATGCTCAAAATATAATTTAGCATACTTCGCAATAATAATAAAAATCGGCATTTCCTGATATTCTTTAGTATGCGATCCAAATCCATCAATAATTTCGTGATCATCCCAGGTCATCACATTTGGAATTGTAGCCAGCGCCTGACTTAAAAATTCATTCGACCAGGAATCAATATAGAGTTGCAGATAAAACTTGTCGATTTGATCTTCAAGCTCGGGTGATACGCCTGCTTCTAAATCGCGAACTACTTTTGCTTCTTTTATCTTATCCCAAATCGGATCAGCGTAAACCTGATCACCAGTAAGGAAAAGGTAATCCGGTTTGAATTTCAACATATTTTCCCATCCCAGGAAGTCTTCGGAAGGCAATTCAGTTGGATAAGTATTATGAGATCCGTTGCAGGATACAAAAGCCATATCCGGTATTTTCTGCAAAGGCGGCACTCTAAATGTAAATTCCCTTTTGTTTTTACTTGTAGTTAAAATGATTTTGTTATACCCTATACTATAGGTGAACTCTTTATAAATCACCTGTTCCGGTTGAATGCTAAATTCAAATCTGAAATAAAAATAATCTCTGAGTGGCTTCCATTTTGAATGTTGTATCCAACTATCCCCAAATTGTAGTTCGACATAAGATACATCTTCAATAAATTTCTGATGAATTAAAACACAAACAGAGTATTGAGAATCGGACTCTATACCTAATAAGGGACCGAGAGCTATTGAAGGAGAAAATTCTGTTGGTTGAGTTAAAGACATATAAGTAATTAAGAGAATTAAAATGAATAAAAAGCACGTTTACAAAATAATAATAAACGAATTGTTAAATCAATTAAGTAATATTCAATTTTATTTTACTATCAATCTACTACTATTTTACAAACATGTTCATTAATTGACTTAGGGCTTTCCTTCCATGACTCAATTTGCTTAATCTTCAAAGTAGTTTTACCTTTCCCCAAAGCAGTAATTGTAAATATTTCATTTGCACTCGAACCCAACAACTTTTTGTTAATTCCTTTTTCTGAATATTTTCTTTCTGTAGAAATTACCTTATTCGTTTCTGGAAAGGCCACCCATTGATGACCTTTCGTTCCTCCACCTTTTAATTCAATTGTATGTTTTTCACCTACTTTGAGTTTGATGATTTCGTTTGTTTTCATTTTTCACAATTTACATATAAAAATAATAAAAGCAAGCATGTAATGAAAAACACTGCTTTGTAACTTCGTTGACTATGATTGGTTCTAACATACTTTACGATGTAAATTTGACTATAAAATTAATACTTCCTTAGACTCATGAAGGCAAATTAAATTAATTAATAAAAAAAGTATTAACAAATCTATTCAACCGTACGAATTGTCCAAAAATCATCGGCAAGGTTTGCATTGGAAATATAAGCATACGGCATCCAAAAATTCCCATTCTTGCCCCAACTTTTTCCCCAGGAATTTCTTACCAAAACCATCTCTTTTACATCATCATAACCGATAGCAATTACGGCATGACCACCTACAACTCCTTCTTTCGAAAAATTAGGCATTGGCATGATTCCATCGGAACCAATTTTACTTAAAAAACTATCATAAACAGTAAACCCGAAAACAAATGGATAACCCTCAGCTATGCATCCTTTAAGTATATTGATGTTTCCTGTCAATCGCTGATAAGAAGTTATTTGATAATTTAATGCATTTTTATAACAAGAAGCAGGTGGTTTTTTAGTAAATTTTGCTCCAGGGCTTGGATCATCATCATATGTCCATTCAGATTCTTTGCAAATGCCTTGTTTTTTAAGGCATTTAATACCATCTCTTAAAAATGCACCACTATCCGAGAAAACAGTGTTAATGATTACCCGCTCATTATAATACAAGAAAAGTCTGGATGGCATAAAAGTAACTTTCTTTTGTTTTTTTCTTCCAAACTCAAAAGCAACTCCCAGAGAATTTGCAGTACAACTCCCCAAATTTCCTTGAGTATAGACTGCAGGACATCCTTTTGATAGGTCCATCTTTCTTGGCAGGGCCTTCATAATTTTCAACGGAGCAGCATACATAAAATCTCTTGCATCTGGTAAGTCAGGTAACCAACCCATTTTACAAATAGGTTTAGTCGACAATTTTTTAGTTTTTTTCATAATATTTGTAATTTAAAAGTTTAAGAAATTGAATTATTAATTTATGTTTTAATAGCCGATAATAAATCATCAAACAATATCAAAGCATCATATTTACTAACGAGAAGCAAAACTCTTTTTTGACCTAGAGCAATATTTGGATCGGCCCCAATTTTATTCCATGCATTCTCAATGTCTTTTGATTCCTTAATATTTAATATGTCTACATCAGTTAATAAGCCTCCTTGTATAGCTGCAATAATAATTTGTACTATCAAATCACCAGCTTGTTTTAACATGTTCTCATTTTCGATAAAATCCTGTCTCAATTGTTGCTCTGTGGATTGCATAACTTTAAATGCAATTGCATTTGTCATTTCATGCCGTCGGATATTCTGTTTTTCAAGGGTTATTGGATTTGTACCACGCTGAGCAGTTATGAATTCTGCTCTTAGAGACTGCAATTGACTTTCTCGCTGAATGCGCCCTAGACTCTTGTATGTATTAATACTTTCTTCCAAACAATGAAGTAATACAACATCAGTATCGTAATCCCTCGAATTAAACTTATTCATTACACCATTTAGTTGTGTAAGTAATGCTGTTATTTTTGCATTTTCGTTATGATAGAATTTTTGCATTTTTTAATTTATTCAAATTCTACAACCTGAGTAATGGATCCGTTTTGTTCTTTCACAGATCTCACAAAGATTCCCTCTTCCATAATTTTGGCATTTATTATAAATACGGTTGATTCAGTGCTGACGGTCTTTACAATATTGGTTTCCGGATCTACAAGCAGATTGTCAATTTTAGTAGAAGAGACGACTGTATTTGCTTTTATTTTTTCAATCACATTGTTAAAGGTTTGTTTGTATAATTCGCCATTCGGATTTTGTGCTTTATAATCTTCCATCAGTTTATGTTCTGTTATCCGAGTATTGAATAAGGTGGCCCATTTTACCTGGGCCATATTTTCAGGATGTGCTAAATCAGTACTGGATTTTATTTGCTCATAAAAATCATTTATGATTCCATCTTCAACATCTGCTTTTAATGGTAAGCCCTCTTTAGCAATTTTCTTTTTAGCACTTATCCCTTTTGGTCGAATCACGATATCGCGGTCAAAAATGGGTTTTGTAAAAATGTCACCTTTTGTAATTACAGTAAAGTCGTTATTTAAATTTGATTTCTTTATCAGTATATTTTTTACGGCATTAGTTAATTCATTGACAATAAAATTTTTAAAATCCGCCAATGCTAGATTAAATACAAGAGTCGTTGAAAATTTTGCTCCGGAAATAATAACGGGGATCGTCAAATTCATTTCTGGAATTTTAAAACGGGGAACAGAAAAGTGTTTGAGTACATCATTTTGAGCATACATTTCTGCAATTCGGATGGATTCTCTATCAGCCAAATTTCTTGCTCTGGTAATTTCGGAAAAGATAAAACCAACATAATCAGACATTGTGATATTTGCCATATTTGAATATTTAAAGTCGAAGTTTTAAATAGCAGGATGAACCCAATCTGTCCATCCTGCAATGAATTTGATTTTAGCTTATTTCGATTAAGCTGCAAGCATATTCAGAATTTTTTCCAATCCAGCCGGAATTTCATCCTGCACTGCTTTTACATTTACATTTAAAGCGTACTCCTTTTTCACTTCAACACCGGTGGTGCTTTTGCGTTGATAGGATGCTGATACTTTAAAACTAACAGGGCCCCAGCCACCTTTAACTTCTGCCGCAACATCAAATGTGGTCGATACTTGTGAAGTCTCTACCGAATTCAATTTTACATTAAAGTCAATAGTGACATGATCAATTCTCAAACTTGGTATCGGTAACATTGCAATCAAGGGGATGCGAATATTTATTGTTTTATTGTCAGCCGTTCCATCTGCCTTTACATCACTCCTTTTGTGAGAGAAATCAACCATGATCAATTCCTTTACAGCAGTTGGACCTGTTCCAGTAGTTTTAAAACCGACTTCATTAATAAAATTAATGGTTGCCAATGAAGAAGCTACTTGGGCATCAACACATGCTTGTAATGGGCCACCAATCATCTTCTTAAAGTCAATGTTGTTTAGTTCAGAAGTAAGATTCGTGTTCAGCGCTTTTAAGGGACCTACTGCTTTTGAAGCCTTGATAACACTTTTCAAAAGCTTTTTAGCGTCTTCCTGAGTCAATGAAGTTGGAGCATCTGCCATTTCAATGGAGCCTGCTTTAGGGGTGGTTGGTAATGCACGTTTTCTTTCTGCATTTCGCCGCACCATTTTTGTTCTTGTTGCCATAATTAAAATTTTTTGTTATAAAATAAAATACGTTTGATAACAATTTACACCTGGATTCAAATCAATTTAAGACTTTGATTTGACAAGGTGATACCAATTCAAGTTTTAGCTTGAAGATGGTAACTAAGTAAGACTAAATTTGAAGATGGTTAAATGAGAACTAAATCGTTTAAGGGTAACTCCAATACAAATCCCAGGCTTATATCTTTTAACACCAGTGTCGCTTTTTCCTTCTTGATCACCCGTTTCAATAATCCCTGGTATCCTTGAAACGGACCATGTTTAATTTGAACCAGATTGCCTATCTGAAATGCAGTACTTGAAAATGCTGTTTCCACTAAATGGATGAGTTGCATTTCTTTTTCTCTTATGATGGCATCGCGGTTCTCGATACGCACATATTGCAAAACTCCTTTAGCTGAAAAGACCTGGTTGCGCAAATTTTCGTCATTATTTACAAAAATATAACCAGGAAATGCCGGAGCTATAATGATTTTTTTGCGGTCAGACCATTGTCTGAGCAATTTGATTTTTGGTAAATAATTTACTATCCCAAGTCGCTCCAGTTGCTCCTCTACTTTAAACTCATATCTGGATTGAGTGCAAATTACTTTCCAGCTTGTCATTTAATTATAAGCATTATTGAAATAAATATAGTACCATTAATTCACAAATTCAAAATCAACCTTTCATCAAAAGACAATTAAAACCTGGTACAAATCAGTACCAATTGCATATTAAAAGTAGTTTGTTTCCTGTAAACACTTCAAAACTGAATTTTAAATATTTTAACTTCTAATCTATAATTAGTTCAATTACTTTAATTTAATTCATTTGACTAAATAAAAAATAGTTCTTTAGTTGTATTTAAAATGGTTATTTAGGAGTATTACTTGCTATGCTATTTTTAATATCTAACAAGATTTATAAAAACAGGAATATTCCTGTTTTTTTTTCGAATTATATTTTGTATTGAAAAACATTGAAAACCCTGAGATTGCTTCTCAATCGAACAATCTTCCAGAGTATATTACTATTGAAAAATAAAAATTTATAAGTCGTTTGCATATTTCAAATTATCATACTATTTTGCATTCCAAATATTATTATTACCAGAAGAATCTAAATAAAACATTTAAAAGTTTTACATTAGCCTTTTATAAATCGGCCATTTTGATTTTATTACCCATAAGCCATTTGTACTTTAAAACCATCTTCAGGTCTTATTGAAAGTATATCAGCCTTTTTCAAAAATATTGGGATTGGCATAGGCGAAGCCATATAAAGGAAGGTCATTAGACTATTAGATTAAAAGAAATTACTGCCTACAGCCTAAATACCTATAGCCTGTATTTTTACCGGAATGCCGAAAACGGATTTCAAGAGTAGGCACAAAAAACTGTTCGATTATGTTCAATTCACCAATCTTAGATGTAACCATTGGCTTGGTTTTTATTTTTCTGTTGTACAGCTTGCTTGCCACGTCAATCAATGAAGCGATCTCAACGCTGTTTGGATTACGGGCACGAATGTTGAGAACAGCTATTGTGGAAAGAATGCTTGCAAATACTCCGCAGGACAATCGCTGGATGGCTGTGTACCGGGGAATCAAGGAGTTTGTAATGGAATTCGTCAAGATTATCATTGGAAAAAGGCCAAAAACAGAAGATGAGAAAAAAATTGGCGATCATTTTTTTGATCATCCGCTGATCAAGAATTATGGCGCAAGCAGATTGTATCCACTACCCTCTTATATCTCTGCTAAAAACTTTTCCACTGTGATGTTTGAAGTTCTTAAACAAGATTTTACAAATAAGATAGATCACATTGCAAAATATAAATCAACATTTTCTGAAAATCAAACTAAAGACAGTATCAAAAATGATTTGATGCATACTATGGATATTGTAAAAATCAAAGAACTGATAGATTACTATACTATGCACTATGACGAATCAGATTTTAAAGCGGAATCACCTAAGATTGATATTGAAACTTTGAAGTTACTCAAACTCCATTTGCATGAAAGTCTTTACAATGTTGAAATATTTACTGAAAAAATAGAAGGCTGGTTTGAAGATACTATGAACAGGGCTGCGGGCTGGTATAAACGTCAGACCCAGATTATCTTATTTGTAATCGGCATTGTGTTAGCAATTTTATTCAATGTGGATACACTTCAAATCACACAAAGACTTTCAGTAGATAAAGAAACCAGAGACAAATTAGTTGAAATGGCTATAGAAACTGCAGACAAATACAAAGATGATCCTAGAGTGAAAAAGACAATAAGTAATGGAGTAGCGATTCTTGATCCAAATGATACTACTGGGTATAATGATTCAATTTATCAAAAATACCAAAATCAGGTAGATAGTATCAAAAAATTTCTGGAAGGTGATTTGAAAAAAGCAAATGATTTAATTGCTATTGGATGGGAAGACATTGTTAAAAAACAAGATAGTTCTAAAATTATCAGTCAATTTATCAAAAAGAAGGACTGCTCAGATCCTGTGATAGAAGCTATAAAAAAAGATTCACTCCGGCAAATTGCAATACGTGATTCAATGTATAATATGCACCGTTTCAGTTATACTGTTTCATACATCTATAATAATGCAAGTACAATAAATTTTCTTGGTTTCATTATAACTGCATTTGCAATTTGTATGGGTGCACCATTCTGGTTTGATCTTCTAAACAAATTAGTCAAACTACGTGCAGCAGGTAAAAAAGAAGACGCTGAAAAAAGAGATGCCGCAATAGCCGCGAATGCCCAACAACCAATAACCATTCATGTTAACCCTCAACCAGGCGAAGAAGCCGTAGGATAAATTATGATACAACTAATTGTAAAAGCGCCAAAGCTAAATAAGCGGAAATACGTTCCCGCAATATTTCCAGACAAGGAAAGTATAATCGGTTTTGTCAAAGAGAAATTCACTTTCCAAGGTGAAGAAGTTATACTTGTTCCAAATCCAGCTCTTGGCAAATGGTACAAGGATCGCGACAATGTTTTTTATTGGGGTGGTGGCTTGGATATCGGACAAGAAATTATTGCGGATGAACATGCCGCCGACCTGGCTGAACCTGATAACTCTTTGCTGGAAAATACTCCTATAGTAACTCCCGGTATCAAACGAAAAATAGAACAGGTAATCAATGCATTTGAAACCGGATCAGCAGAAGGCAATTACGCTACACTTGTAAAACTGAAAGACTATACCGATCCTGTCACTAAAAAATTTATGGTACAAATCACATATGGAAGATCACAAACTACAGAGTTTGGACATTTGAAAGCTTTGATTCAGGATTACGTTGATAACCATGGTATCCTTGCTGCTGAACTCAAACCTTATCTAAACTTAATAGGAAAAAAACCAAGTCTGGCCGGCGATGATGTATTTTGTAATGCTTTAAAAAATGCAGGTAAGCTTGATCCAATTATGAAAGCTAGTCAAAATCATTTATTTGAATCCAAGTTTTATCAGCCTGCATATAGTTGGTTCAATCAAAATGGATTTACACTTCCATTGAGTATGCTGGTGATTTATGATAGTAAAATACATTCCGGTGGCATTCTTGGATTTTTGAGAAAACGATTTGATGCAGTGGTTCCCGCAAGTGGAGGAGATGAGAAACAATGGATTTCACAATACGTGAATGCAAGACATGATTGGTTAGAGAATCACAGCAATGAGATTCTCAGAAACACAGTTTACAGGACGCAATGTTTTAAAAATCAGATTAAGAACAACAACTGGGATCTGACACAAACTATTAATGCACACGGAGTAAATATCTCATAAGCTATCCATGAATCTAATAGTCACTGCAAAAAAACTAAATCTACGCAAGTTCGTTCCAGCGAAATTTCCGGAACGGGAAAGCATTATTGGTCAGGTACCAGAAGGATTTCGTTTTATTGCAGAAGAAGTTGATCAATCGCTAATTCCGAATCCATCATTGGGAAAATGGTATAGAGACAGGGATGAACATTTTTATTGGGGCGGAGGGGTTGAGGAGGAGATTGTTAACAGAGTAATTAGTCTTGCTCAAACAAATTATAATTTACAAATTCAAAATATTCCAGAAATATGGAGAGTAACTCAAGGAAATAACATTCAAATTGCTATATTAGATTCAGGATTTATTCCACATATAGATTTAAAGAGCAACATTATTGATACGTTTAATGCTGTTGATAACACAACTAATGTTTTACCTATTGGACACGATAATGTTGATCATGGAAATAATGTTGCAGGATTAATTGCAGCGTCTTCAAGTTTAACAGATGGTATAACTGGAATCGCACCACGTTCAAAATTAATATTGGTAAAAATTTCTAATAATGAATTCATAGATCCCGAAGTTGTTTTAAATGGCCTTGAGTATGTTCTTACTAAAACAAATGCAAGGATAATCAATTTAAGTTTCTCAATTGATGAATCAGAATATAATCAATTCGAAAATCAGTTTTTAACGCTATTCGAAAAAGCAAAGAGCAAAGGGGTTGTCATTATTGCATCTGCCGGAGAAAATAGCGATCTTATAAATAGCAATACAAAACTATTGTTACCAGCCAATGAAGATTATTGTTTGTCAATTGGAACAGTTAATTCGATTTTCTTACAAAATCATCCAAATCCCACATTTCATTCAAGCTTAAACCTTATCATTCCAAATCAGAGATTGAGATCATGTGCCGGAAAATCCAATTCTTTTTCTGAAATATCGAACTCTAGTATGGCAGCGGCAATTACAAGCGGTACTGCAGCACTTCTATGTAGTCATTTAAATGGCTCTATAGATACAGAATCATTTATAAAAAAGCTATGTGATCCACTTAAAGAATTCAACACAAATATTATGACTGACCTTTCAATCTACAAATTATGAATCTCAATGCAATAATCGCTTTTACATTTTTAGGGATCTCAATTTTCTCAGTTCAATTATCGGCACAAAATGAGTTTTATGATGCAGAAGATTTAAAAACTTATCTTAATGGTAATAAATTTTCTAGCGGAGCTTCCAAAATATTCTTAAGTTACTTTCCAATCGATACAAGCTTAGATACCGACGACAAAAAAATATCAGCACTAAATGAATTAATAAAATTAAATCCATTTTATCAAAATTATACTATTTCTAAGGGTAATGTGCAAGGTGATTTTAAATTTGATATAAAAAAAATACTAAGCAATATAGGCAACCTAGATGTCACCACTATCGCCGACGGTTTTGCAAAATTCATTGTTGAACGTACTAAAAAAGAATTGCAAGCTGCCTTTTTTGATAGATTCATTGAGGAGATGAATAAAAAAGAATATAAGGATGTCCATAAACTATTTCCTGCAACTTTTAATCTTGTACAACAACTACCAAGTGAAATATATAATTATGATACCTATCTGCAATCTTTTAGAGATGCGTTTGGAAAAGACATGGAATCCATTCTTCCCCATTTGGAAGACGTAATTAAAAATGGACAGTATGAAGCCTTTTTTGATAAACATCTTGAGTTAAAATCGATTTGTCTTACTGCCTTATATTATGGTAAAGGATTACAAAGAGGTACACACATAGGCAAATTGATTGCAGACTATAATCCAAATAACCTGGATTATAACTGGAGTACTCCAAATGCAAATATGATCAAAACAAATGCAATTTTTTTTATTCAGGAAGTATCAAAATCATTTCAAACAGGTACACAAGCAAAAGAATATTGGGTCCCCGCAGATAGTATCATGATGTTGTTAAATGATGACGTAACTTTTAATATATATTTGGGTTTGCTATATCAAAGAGTTAAAGATTTAAAAATCTGTAATACGGATAATAAGACTTATGGAACTGTCATGGCTTCTATGGTTCAGAATGTAGATCAATTGAAAAGTTTGATTGAAAACATTTCAGACCAGATCAATAATGTTCAAATTCAAGTAAAAAACTTTCAGGAAAAAGCCAAGAAAGATAGAACACTGGATGATTACATAGCTTACTTTAATAGCGCTACTAGGATTATTGAAAGTTTCAAAGAAAATGAATTTGTAAATAATCTAAGTTCAAATTTAGATTCAACATCAAAAACTGATTTAGATTTATATTGGCATAAATACAGTGAAATGATAGATGCTACAAATGCAGTTTTATCAATTTATTCCAGCATTAAAGAAAAAAACTATAGTATTACGATCAGCAATGTTCGCAAATTATATCAAATGAGGTTTGAGCCTGCAGAAGCCAAGGATACAATTAATAAAACCAAGGTAGAAGAAGTAATTAAATTCCTGGTAGATAAAGGTTTGTTTATTGCAAGTGTCGCACAAGCAAAGACTTCAGAAGAAGTATATGAAGCAATTAACATGATTGCGATGCCTTCTGGTAGCTCAAGAGTAAAAAGACTATCAAACTTTAATATTGCAGTCAATGCATATTGTGGACTTTTTGCAGGAAACGAAATCATAAAAGGATTCGAGCCTAACAGGCCCTTTACAAGATTTAACACCTTTGGAATAACAGCACCAATTGGTTTTACAATGAGCAAAGGAAAACGATACTTACCTTGGCCAATTTCCGAATTATGTTGGTTCAACAAATCTAAAGCTGGCTGGTCCACATCATGGTTTATTTCATTGGTTGATTTAGGAGCATTAACTGCATTCCGGTTTTCAAATGATTCTATAGATCAAGTCCCAACCATTCAATTAAAAGATACTTTCTCTCCAGGCATTTTTTGGTCCCTGGGTTTACCAAAATCTCCTATATCCATTAATTTTGGAGTGCAGCTTGGGCCAAATCTCCGGAAAGTGCATGAGCTGTCAAATGACTATTCAAATAATACGTATTTCAGGTATAGTGTTTCTGTTTGTGTGGATTTGCCGGTTTTGAATTTGTATACGAAGGGGAGATGATTAAAATTAATTTTTATACATGTTTATCTAAATAAAGAATTATCCGATTTCCTATGATTAAAACAAATCACTTAGATAAAAGATATCAAGTTTTTATTAGCTCCACATTGATGGATTTAAAGAAAGAGCGACAAGACTTACGAGCTGCTTTAAGTAAAAGCAATTTTATAGTTGAAGGCATGGAAAATTTTCCAGCCACTAATATGCGTGAATGGAAAATTATAAAAGAACGAATTGATAAATCAGATATATTTGTTTTAATAATTGGAGATAAATATGGTTCTATTGCTGAAAATGCAAAAGGATTAGAGTCAAATCTTCTGGCAGATGATGAAATAATAAGTTTTACTCATCTGGAATTCAGATATGCAAAACAAAGTGGCATTCCCATTTTGGCATTTATCAAATCTAAAAGGGAAGACAACAATCAAGTGAATGGTTTTATTAAAGAAGTTCAAAAATCCAGCCTGACAACGGATACCTGGAAAAATGAAACAGAATTGGTTGCGGCTGTTACTGCCGGATTAAACAATATAGTTTCTGAAGATAGTTTTACTGAAAACAGTGGATGGGTTAAAGTAAATTCACTAAATACACCCATTGACTTCGGTGATAAAAGCATTATTCTAGAATCAAAAATTCACTACGTAAAATTTGTCTCCTACTCTAACAAGAAAATAAATAAAAAACCGCTTTACAAAAAATTCATTAAACGTCTGAATAAAGAGGTGGATGTTTGGGATGAGTACAACACCTGTACTATTAATCAATTATCTCATTATGTGGATCATTTCCAATTTTATGCAAGAACAGATGGTGATGCAATTGATCTGATGAATTTACTTCCATTTGAAAATAAATTCGCTTTTTCAGATATCAATGAAGGAAAAAAGACACCATTTTCAATCCACAGCTTAAAGGACATTCAAACGTATATGTATCCAACTGTAGTTTCATCAATGGATTTCAAGATGGCAACACAGACATGGCAACAAAAGCTACACATTTTGCAAAACATTTGAGATTGCTTGTTGATTTTACTTCCATTCCGGATTTTGAAAATATTTTTCTTTTTGACAGATGTATTGTAGTAAATAATGATCAAAGCGAAACGGTGGTAGCATCAGAAAATATATTGATTCAGCCGGGTATCTATTTGATTGATAAAACGGATGTTCAAAAAAACTCAGTGCTAAAATTTAATTTTAAATTAAAATAATGGACAAATATATTTTCGGATATGGCTCACTCATCAATTTGGATAGCCTAGCTAAAACAATAGAACGAAAAGTATCGAAATCAGAAATTATTCCAACAATTCTTTTTGGCTATTCAAGAATTTGGAATTATAAAGCAAAGGTTTTCTCGGAAAACCTTATAAAGAACATTGATGCCGTTTATTTAAATTTAATGGAATCGAAAAATAAACAGGTTAATGGTATCATCTTTAAAATATCTGATATTGAATTGGAAAAATTAAAGATCAGGGAAAAACATTATACCCTTGTTAATATTTCTGATAAAACCAATTTGAAAGAAAAATACAAAATCTATACATTCATTTGTTACAATGAAAACTATATAGCAAAACCGACAAGTGAATCATACGTGTTTCAAAAGTATATTGATATAGTATACAAAGGCTGTGAGGAGATGGGGTCTGAATTCAAACAAATATTTGATGACACAACAGAAGAGATCCCTTTTAAAATATTGGTTGGGGATTACAAATTTATTAGAAATGAAGAATCGTAGCTAAATTAAAGCACTTATGAAATATTTAAATAAATGTAACTACTCAGGGGCATAAAAAATCCTTTTTGTTATTCACAAAACTATAAAGTTTTCAACGGAATGTTCTAATAAAATAGCATTCCTGATGAGTTAT